>JAGHSE010000418.1 GCA_018066015.1 Candidatus Colivivens equi | reverse complement strand
GGATTGTAATTGCGATTATGAAAATATCTTATTAGTAAGAAATTAATAATCAACTCTATCTATTAATTGTCTTCCCCTCCACTCTGTATTAGGAGCCGCCAAATAAACAGAGCCGTACATATTATATAATTCATCAAAATTTAAAGACGCATCTTCTATCATTAATTCCTCCCAATCACTTACACGTTCTGGCAAAGACTCAAAATAAAAGTACTCATCAAAGTTTGTTGGTCTTTTTGCATTAGTTAGGATGTTATTGTATCTAGCTTTTGCCCCAGGATGAGATTGATATCCAATAGGAGGGAATATGGTGTTTTCTACAGCCTCATAAATTGCCAATATTGAAAACCACAACATTGTGCAATAATACAACCAATCATATTCATCGGCTTTCCATAAAGGATATGATAAAGAGCCCAAATCCGCTGCAAACTCTTGTCTTTGGCTAGAATTATATGCATTAATTAATTTATAATCCGTTTGATCTTTAAAACGCGAGTGAATCAAGGATCTCTCCACCAAATTTTCTCGCGTCAAATCGCCATTAATTAGGTGACTATATTCATGACCAACTAAAAATTCCATTTGGGTGGCATAAATAGATTGTAATCTTTGCATAATACTACGGGGAACAATACCTCGAGGGTCAACAATAAAGTCCAAAGTTTCTCTCTGCAACATCGTTCTCACGGAAATGCGCATAGCGTTCATTCGAACTTCCATAGGAACGTCCTTATCAAAAGACAAAAGTGCTAATAATGCAAATTTTGAAAAATATTGTAAGGAATGACTATACGTAGAACATATTCCATACGGAGAATCAAATATAAGACCATTTGCCTCGCTTTCTATTAAAGAACCACAAGCGACTTGTTCACACAAGGATCTATGTTCTGGTGACATCTTGGATTTTACACTTTCATACTCATATGCGCGGAAATATGAACTCAATGACCATTTATTTTTATAAAAATGCCTCAAATGAGTAAACACACGAGTTAATCGTATACTATCGACTATCGCGTCTGCTCGTAATTTAAGAATATAGTCTTGCGCATTCTGGACGTGCAAAATACGTTCAATCTCTTCATTACTACATAAGCCACTATACCACATTCGCTTTTCATCATCAGTCAAGTTCGCAAAAATAGTTTCTGTATGAACATTTTGCCCTGTTTTAGAATCAGTCCAATCAGAGGATATAATTTGCTCATCCAACCGAGAATAATATTTATGTTCGTTTTGTTTCATTTTATTAACGAATGTCTATTTTTTAGGATAATTAACAAAAACTATCTACATTGTTTAGGAAAAGTCATAGTGTTATATATTTAGAATGCATCAATTTCATCACACATCTCTATTACATGGTCAACGGGTGCGAATAACTGATGCCCATCTATTCCCATCCATCTAAGAATACTTAGCATGTGTCCATAAATATACCGAACACGTCCCGTATGAATCTGATTTCGTCCTTCATAGAAACAAATTGGACGATGATGTGCAATACGATTGCGGACGCGATTAATCTTTTTCAACTCTCGCAAAACATATAAGTTGTTAAAAGTTTCCTGACCAACCGTAAGTGGTTTATCTGGAAAAATGTCTAACAGATTACCTCCTAACACACGATATTGAACATTTTCAAACATATATGTCCAAATACCCAATTCACAACATGATAACAAATCGCCTTTAGAATACCCATTCTCAATTCGCATTTTTGCATATCGAATATTCATTTTTGTATCCTCACATGCAGGAATATCAAATGCACCCCCATCTTCAGAAGCATGTAACAACCAATCTGTATCTCCTAACGTGTTCGTGTAATGTTTATCTATGGCATTGCGGAGCGCAACTTCAAACAAACTTATAACAGCGAACAATGCTTCCGAAAGACGAATGTTCTCATAATAAAGTTGTATCGCTTTATTTTGGTCATTCCCACATGATGCGAGATAACGACGCAGCCTTGTGTTGGTTAATATGTTTTCGTACTCGGTGTAGTTCATTACAACTATTTAAGTATTATTTTTGTGTTTTTTTTGCGTTTTTTTTGTCAAAATATTTGGTCATATCAAAAAAATGTTGTACCTTTGCAGCAGATTTATCCCAGGTAGCCTCTGACGCAAGTCAAACTGCCTGGGTCTTGTGCTTTTTATAGCCCCATTATTTTCATCCTTCTTTGTGTCCGCGTGTTGGATGTTAGATTAGAAATTGTCTCCATCCTAAAGTGGTCAAATTCGACCACTTTAAAATTAGAATTGTTTAGTTTGTTGTTTATCATTACTTGCTTGGTTCCCATGTTTTTGGGCTATAAATATTAGTTGGTACTGTTCTATCTCCTTATTTATATATACGCGTGGGCGCGAGAGGGCCTTTTATGTTTTATAGTGTTACAAGTGGAACCCTACGTTAAACCCGCGTTAAACCCGCGTTAAGAACAGGTGTAGAGCCCGTCATTACAGGGATTGCGACAGGTCGTCCCGCTAAAGGGAGATAGATTACTTCGTTATTTTCTTGCAGTTGGCACAAGGACCGGATGGAGTAGGGGGAGTGGGGGTGTCGCACGAGGGGATAGCAGAAGAACTAGTAGCCCATGAATAGGTGCCATCGTTGTGAATTTGGCAAACAAAGATTTTTGCATCATTGGTGCCAACGTTGGTAGGAGCGGTGTATTCTGACCAATTCTGTGGAATCCAACTAGCACCGTCTTTTGTTGCACCTATTCTACATTGAATAAAACCGCCACCCTTTGTTTGTTGTGAG
The DNA here is from genome assembly GCA_018066015.1 of Candidatus Colivivens equi. Lineage (GTDB taxonomy): Bacteria > Bacteroidota > Bacteroidia > Bacteroidales > Bacteroidaceae > Colivivens > Colivivens equi. The sequence goes on along the minus strand of JAGHSE010000418.1, from coordinate 257 downwards.
TTGGTTGAGATAACTAATGTGGATAAACCATTGTCATTGTAATAAGATCTCATATGGCTTTTCTCTACATTGACATTGCAAGCATGGTCGCTACTATATGAGAGGTCACCATCATTGTAGCCGTTGAAAACATTAATTTGCCACGCTTTCTTATCTCCGGTGCATTGACTAAAATCAAAATAATACGTTCCAGCGGGCATAGTTACATCTGCCCACGCATTAGCACTCCAGCCCAGGGTGAGGGCGAGTAAGATAAA
>JAGHSE010000033.1 GCA_018066015.1 Candidatus Colivivens equi | reverse complement strand
TCTGTTCATAGCCCAGGGCAAGCGGAGCGACACCCTGAGCAAAGAAAAAGCCAAAAACATCAAAATAGCAATAACGCCCATAGTTCGTTAATTATTTATTTTTGCGGGGAATTAATAGAACACCCCTCTAAACACACAAGCATCCAATATGAAAAAATATAATATTGCAATAGTCGGTACTAGCGGAGCTGTCGGTCAAGAATTATTGAAAGTTCTATATGAAAGGAATTTCCCAATTGCAGAACTTGTGTTATTTGGGTCATCACGCAGTGCTGGTAGTAAATATACATTTAGAGGCAAGGAATATACTGTCAAAGAACTTTGTCATAACGATGATTTTAAAGGTATTGATATTGCTTTTACATCAGCAGGCGCTGGTGTATCAAAGGAATACGCAGCTGACATTACTAAATTTGGAGCTGTGATGATTGATAACTCCAAAGCCTTTAGATTAGAAGACGACGTTCCATTAGTAGTACCAGAATGTAATGCTGAAGATGCACTCATCCACCCAAGAGGCATCATTGCTAATCCTAATTGCACAACTATCATGATGGTAGTGGCTCTAATGCCAATTGAACAGTTGTCACACATTACCAGAATCCATATAGCAAGTTATCAGTCTGCATCAGGAGCTGGTGCTGCTGCAATGGCAGAACTGCAACAGCAATATAAAGAAACAGTTGAAAACAAACCTGTAACTGTCAACAAATTTGCATATCAACTTGCATACAACCTGATTCCACACATAGACGATTTTTTGGATAGTGGATACACTCGTGAAGAACAGAAAATGTATGACGAAACTCAGAAAATACTCCACTCCGATGTTCGTTGTTCTGCTATGTGTGTCAGGGTGCCTGCACTCCGTTCTCATTCAGAAGCAATATGGATTGAAACTGAACGACCTTTAAGTGTTGAAGAAGTTCAGAACGCTCTCAGAAATGCGCCAGGAGTAACTCTGCAAGACGACCCCGCACAGAAGCAATATCCTATGCCGTTGTTTACTGCAGGGAAAGATGATGTCTATGTTGGTAGAGTAAGAAAAGATATTGCAAACGACAATGGTATTGTTCTCTGGCTTTCTTCAGACCAAATAAGAAAGGGCGCAGCTCTGAATGCAGTGCAAATTGCCGAATATTTAATTAAAGCATAGAAAAAAAGAGTGATTCAGATAAATAACATAACCAAGAGTTTTGGTGAGCTACACGTTCTCAAGGGCATTGACCTTCACATCGAGAAGGGCGAAATAGTGAGCATTGTTGGTCCAAGCGGAGCGGGAAAGACTACCCTACTCCAAATTATTGGAACTCTTGACAACCCAAATGGTGGTGAAATAATAATTGACGGAATTGATGTCTGCAAATTAAAACAAAACGAATTGGCTAAATTTCGCAACAAACATTTAGGTTTCGTATTTCAATTTCATCAGTTACTTCCTGAATTTACAGCTCTGGAAAATGTCATGATTCCCGGGCTGATTGCTGGCAGACCTAAAAATGAGGTTAAGGAGCAAGCATTATCTATACTTGAAATGTTAGGGCTCGGACAACGTGCTTCACACAAGCCAAACGAACTGTCGGGAGGCGAAAAACAAAGGGTGGCTGTTGCAAGAGCACTTATCAACAAACCGTCTGTGATTTTAGCCGACGAACCTTCTGGTAGTCTTGACACCAAAAACAAACAGGAATTACACCAATTATTCTTTGACTTGCGTGATAAATTAGGACAAACATTCGTAATAGTCACACATGATGAAGAATTAGCATCGCTTACAGATAGAACCATTCATTTGAAAGACGGACTGATTGTAAGCTGACACATTCACTAACACTAAAAGGACATGATAAAATTAGGCAAGAGAAACGAGATGAAGGTGCTACGAGAAGTTGATTTCGGAGTTTACCTTGATGGTGGCGATATGGGAGATGTGTTGTTACCAAAACGCTACATCCCTGAAGGAACCAAAGTTGGGGATGTGCTTGACGTTTTCCTTTATCTTGATCAACAAGAACGCCTGATTGCTACCAACGAACATCCTCTCATAGAAGTTGGACAAATAGCCTTCTTAGAAGTAAAATGGGTCAACCAATTTGGGGCATTCCTGGATTGGGGATTGATGAAGGATTTGTTTTGCCCTTTCCGTGAACAAAAGATGAGAATGCAACAAGGAAGGAAATACATTGTTTACTGCTATATTGACAGTCTCACACATAGAATCGTTGCAACTGCTAAAATTGAAAAATTTCTTTCAAAAGAACAACCACCATACAATAAAGGTGATATCGTCAATATCCTAATACAACAAAAAACAGAACTTGGTTTCAAGGCCATCGTAGAAGGACAATTCAGTGGACAATTATACCAAAACGAACTCTTCAAAGACATTCATACAGGAGACCAAATGCCTGCAATAGTTAAAAATGTACGCGAAGATGGTAAAATAGACCTTGTACTTCAGGAACACGGTAAAAAACATATTGATGATTTTGAAGAAACACTACTTGAATATCTCAAAGAAAATGGTGGAGTATGTGCATTTCATGACAAAAGCGATGCAGAAGACATTTATTCAGAATTTCAAGTAAGCAAGAAAACATTCAAAAAAGCCGTGGGAGGACTATACAAAAAACACCTCATTTCTATTGAAGAAAATGGACTTCGTTTAAGGTGGGTTCTATAAATTCACCGAATAAGTAATAATTTTTCAAATATGGATGATATCGTTCTTTTCAGCCCTTTTGTTTTTGTTTCGGCATCTTGCTGCTTTTCAGTCAGTCATGATGCCCGCATCACTCCTTCCTTCCGCACAGCAATCTGCTCGGAACAAACCTCAAAATCGCAAGAAATTAATTTATAGAACCCACCTCAATATAACAACACATAATAACTAACATCAAATTAATTACTTATGAAAACATTTCTCGGTATCTGTAGTCCCCTTGCAACAAAATTATTGTTGTCTGCTATAATTTGCGCATTTTCAGTATTGAATATAAATGCACAGTCAAAAGTATATTTCACAAAGGATATTTCACAAGAAGGATTAGTTAAAATCTATAAAGCTCTTGGAAAGAAAGCAAAAGGCAAAAATGTTGC
>JAGHSE010000277.1 GCA_018066015.1 Candidatus Colivivens equi | reverse complement strand
GTGATGCGTGCTTTCCGCACGGCGTATAAGCAGACTATTCTTGGTCCGTTGTGGTTCCTGATTACGCCGGTGCTGTCGGTCATTGTCTATGTGGCGGTTTTCGGTGGCATTGCCAATATACCTACGGACGGTGTTCCCCCTGCTTTGTTCTATTTGCTGGGTATCTCGGTGTGGGGTTATTTCGCTGCTTCGCTGACTGCTACGGGTAATTCGTTCGTCAGCAATGCGGATATTTTCGGAAAGGTTTATTTCCCGCGAATCATTATGCCGTTGGTGGCAGTGACGGTCAATGTGCTGTCTTTTTTGATTCAGTTGGCTATTTTCTTTGCTTTCTATATTTATTATAAGATGTGCCCGATGGAAGGCATGGAGTTGCATATGCATTGGCAGGTGGTCTTGTTCCCGGTGCTGATGTTCATCTTGGCCATGCAGGCGGTGGGCTTTGGTATGATAACCTCGTCTATGACGACCAAGTATAGGGATTTGCAGATTGCGTTTGCCAAGATTATCCAGCTGTGGGTCTATATCACGCCGGTTATCTACCCGTTGTCTATGGTGACCAATGCCAAACTGCACTTGGCCATGTCGCTCAATCCGGTGACGCCTATTATGGAGGCCGTCAAGTTCTCCCTCTTGGGGGTGGGTCAGTTCTCCTGGATGTGGCTGGGTTATTCGGTGCTGATGACTGTTATTCTGCTTATCTTCGGCTTGATGCTCTTCAATAAAGTCCAAAAATCTTTTATGGATACGGTTTAGCGCGTTGGCGCGTAACAATCATGGCAAAAACGAACGAAAATAGTTATTGGTCAACGGTCATCTCGCCTCGTGACAAGCGTCGCGGACTGGGGCTGAAAGAGGTATGGCAGAAACGCTACCTCTTGTGGCTGTTTATCAAGCGCGATATAACGGTGCAGTTCAAGCAGACCATCTTCGGTATGGGCTGGTACTTCATCTCGCCTATTTTCTCCACGCTTATCTACATGGTCGTTTTCGGACGTATTGCCAATATACCTACGGACGATATACCGCAACCCGTTTTCTATCTGAGCGGTGTCTGCTTGTGGGAATATTTCTCGCTATGTTTGACGTCTGTGGCTACTACTTTCCAGACTAATTCCGGCCTGTTCGGCAAGGTCTATTTCCCGCGTCTGGTGACGCCTATCTCGGTCTGCTTGGGTAAGTTATTCCGCTTTGGTTTGCAACTCTCGACGTTCGTCATTGTGTATATCTATTTCGTCTGTCGCGGAGTTAACTTGTGCCCCAATTGGTACTTGCTGCTCTTCCCTGTCATTGTGCTGTGCCTGATAGGCATTGCGTTGGGTCTGGGCCTTATGGTGTCGTCTATGACGACCAAGTATAAAGATTTAGTCAATTTCTTCGGCACTTTTGTGTCGTTGTGGATGTACGCTACGCCTATTGTTTATCCGTTGTCGTACGTCACCAATCCCACACTGCATACGATCATGCTCTATAACCCGATGACGCCTTTGGTTGAGGCGTTCAAGTATGGTGCTTTTGGGGCAGGCTCTTTCTCTTGGCTCAGTTTCGGCTATGCTATTCTCTGCACGGTGGTGCTCTTCATCCTCGGCGTGTTGATGTTCAACCGCAAACAGAAATTCTTCATCGATACTATCTAGGCCGTTTCTCGTCTCCACCGACTTTTTATTTCATACAAATAGAAACAAATAGACGTGTCTTGTCTAATGGCTATGATGCTGACGCATCTCGCTAATTGGTTATATACGTCCTTCAATATGAGCAAGCTCCTTTGCCGAACCTATATTCCCAATTATATCGATAATTACATTATCTATAAGCCATCATCCAATCCACTTTAAATAGTTTAGAGAGTAAAGATTTTATTTGATTCTCTTTGTCACGGCTGTATACAGTAGGGCTATTTGTTTGAGATAAATCAACAAGCGCCTCTGGCGCACATCAAAGCAGCTGCTGCTATCAACCCTTTAGAGTGCATCATACGGAATTGTTGAGATAAAATTTATTTGCTACTTATGGATACTTCGTACCAACGTAGGTTGGTGTGGGTTGAGGAGTAAAGTAGCGTTAGAAGCTCGCTTATAAAAGATACTTAACTACTAAACACATAAAGCCGCGTCAGCGGTAGAAGGATACATAAGTACTATTTGTTTCTATTTGTATCCAAAAAAATAAAAATGATTTATGAACGCAATAGAATTTGATCACGTCAGCAAGCAATACCGCTTGGGTCTCGTCTCCACCAAAACCCTCAGCCACGACATTCGTCGTTTCTGGCTCACCAATGTCCTCGGCAAGGAGGACCCTTACCTCAAGATTGGTGAGACTAACGACCGAGCCAGCAAGGGCTCGTCCGACTATGTCTGGGCATTGAAGGATATCACTTTCAATGTCGAGCAGGGCGATGTCGTCGGTATCATTGGTAAGAACGGTGCCGGTAAGAGCACGCTGCTCAAGCTCCTCAGCCGTGTCACCGGCCCCACCACGGGTCAGATAAGAGCCCACGGTAGGATTGGTAGCTTACTGGAAGTTGGTACCGGTTTCCACCAGGAGATGACGGGTCGTGAGAATATCTTCATGAACGGTGCTATCTTGGGTATGACCCGTTCCGAGATCCAGCGCAAACTGGATGAGATTGTTGATTTCTCCGGTTGCGAACGCTATATCGATACACCTGTCAAACGTTATTCGAGTGGTATGATGGTCCGCCTGGGCTTTGCCGTCGCTGCCCACCTCGACCCCGAGATCCTCGTCGTGGACGAGGTCCTCGCCGTTGGCGATGCCGAGTTCCAGAAGAAAGCCATCGGCAAGATGCAGGACGTGAGCAAGGGCGAAGGTCGCACCGTCCTCTTCGTCAGCCATAATATGGCCAGTGTAAAACAATTGTGCAAAAGTGGCATTTTGTTGGAAAATGGCCAAGTGAAATATACGGGATTGGTAAATGATGTGGTAGGCGAATATATTGGCGGTGGTGGTAGTACTCTTAATCAATACTATGAAGATATGAATACTGCTCCAGGGAATGATGATATACGTATAAAATCATTGGAGATTTTGCCCGCAGATGGTAGTAAAGATATTACAATTGAATCAGGGGTGATATTTAGGCTGAAAGTGTGGTGCTTTAAAGAAAATGCTATGTTGGATGTCTCGATGAATGTGAAAACTTTGGATGATATTATTGTATTTGGAACTGGAGGTGCTTTTGGCGAAGTAGGCGAAAAAGATTCAAAGAAAGGTATTTACACGTTAGAATTTAGTTTACCTCCTTATTCAATCAATGCAGGAAAATATAAGTCGGAAATTTGGTTTGGCGAGAATCAACGTTATTTGGTGTATAAGGGGTTAGAGCAGAATTTTGAAATCTTTAATACTGCCACCGATCAAGGCTATGGCTACGAGACTTCACCTGGGTTTATGCGCCCAAAACAAGAATGGAAAGTCAATTTTGAGAATATATGAAAAATACAGATCCTTTAATATCAGTCGTGATGCCGATGTACAACTCGGCATCTTATCTGTCTAAATCTATAGAGTCGGTACTTAATCAAACATATACTAATATTGAATTGATAATAGTGGATGATTTCTCTACGGATAATTCGTTATCTATTGCTCAGCACTACGCTGAGATGGATAAACGGATTAAAATATTTACATCCCCATGCAATCAAGGTCCAAAGAAGGCTAGGGATAAGGCTATAAGTTTATCTTCCGGAGAATGGGTCGTAAATATAGATTCTGACGATACTGTAGAACTTGACTACATAAAGAAATTATGGCAGCGCCATCTTGAGACGAATGCCGATTATATTGGCACAACAATGTGTGAGTTGGATACTAATAATAATATTGTCAGCACCATACCTAATAAACAATTTGATTATTCGGTTGTGTATGGTGGTACTGAAGCAATGATGCGAACCTTGTTGTCCTGGGAATTTAGTGCTGGTGGTGCACTATGGCGAAAAACGATATTGTCTAACTTATCAACGCAAAACGACTATATTAATAATACGGATGAATGTGACACACGTATTCACTTAAATAATTGTGATAAGGTGGCATTTGTTGATGCAAAATACTTTTATACACAAAATGTATCCTCTATTTCTCGTAAGGTATCTGTTAATTCTATTGCATGGGATTTGTATTCGGCTTGTGGTTTGTTAGATTATTTTAATCAACGTTATGGTAAATCTTCTGCGTTGTCATACTTATATCATGTTCTTGTAGCCCAATTGTTTCGAGAGAAAATATGGTCCGTATATAAGTTGTGTGTGCGTTCACATATAAAATTGCCACATTTAATGGTAAATATCTTGTCTAAAGCATACAATACTTATAGAAATCAAAGAATCAAAGAGCACTATTGTGAAGTTCAGTTTTATAGGATGATTATGGCATTAATTCGCCATCGTCATCAAGAATCATAAGAATAAGAAAGTCGTTTTACTCGCCGGAGGCTTCGGCTCCCGCATATTGGAAGAGAGTATCTTCAAACCCAAGCCAATGGCTAGATTGTATGGAAATAATAACAAAAAAATAATTTTATGGAATTAACAGAGGCAATTAAGAGCATCTTGTCTGGAGAGAGTCTGCTTTTTGTGGGTTCGGGTTTTTCTATAGGTGCCCAAAACTCAAACATGTCGAATCGCGATATGAAGGGGGCGAATGGTCTTAAACAAGAGATTGGCGTCGCATTAGGTGTGAACAATCCTAGTGTGACAAGCTTAGGACGTTTGTCTAATATGTACATAAAAAAGAAGGGCTCCGTAGAACTTATTGACTTGCTTAAAAAAGATTTTCAAGTATCAGAAGTAAGTGATGATCATAAATCGATTTGTGCTCATGATTGGTTACGTGTGTATTCTACTAATTATGATGATGTCGTCGAACGTAGTTATGCTTTTGCAGGTAAATCTTCTGTATCTGTTACTCCGTCGGAAAATTATGAGAGTTATGTTGGACAAAAAGGTTTAATTATACATCTTAATGGTTATATAAATACAATTACCCCTGATAAGTTGTTTAATGAATTTAAATTAACTGAGGCTAGTTATTGTACATCGGAATTTAATGATTCTCCTTGGGTACAGATGTTCCGTAATGATTTAAGGGTATGCAAGTCTGTCTTTTTTGTTGGGTTTTCAATGGAGTATGACTTAGATTTGGCCCGGATTATTGCGATGTCTTCTATTAAGGATAAGGCTTTTTTTGTTGTCGCCACGGATGCTGATGCTGTAGATATTGATGCTTTGAGTGATTTTGGTGCGGTTTTACCTATAGCGTTGTCTGGCCTGGTAAAGGAGATCTCTAAGGTAAAGGAATCTTATGTTCCAAGAATAGATGTTGCGTTTAACCCATTATGTTTTAAGGAGATATCTTTAGGTAAATCTTATCAAAAAGTTCGTAGTGAAGATTTTAACGATTTGCTTTTGTCTGGAGCAGTAAATCCAGCCTTGGTACAGGCTTCTATGCAAGATCCTTCTGTTGGGTATTTAGTATATAGGTCAACTCTTGATTCTATTTTGTCTAAGATAGAGGGCGGAGAGAAAAATTTTCTTGTCGAATCTGCCTTAGGTAATGGTAAAACAGTTTTTTTGTACCAACTTGCCTATGCGTTAGTTGAACGAGGTAAAAGTGTTTTTTGGTATAAGAAATATAATGCCAAAATATATAGTGAGATACTTTCTTTGTCGAAGTTATACCCTGATGCTATTGTTATTCTAGATGATTATCATTCAGCTAAGGAGGCTATTTTCTCCTTAAGAAAGACGAGCAATTCTTTGGTAATTGTTACTTCTGAACGTCAGGCATTGCATGATGTTATTTATGAGGATATTCAGTCTATTTTGGGAAACTATGTAACAATCTCTGTGGACAAATTACAACGAAATGAACGAATAGAGGTCGATCATTTATTTGATATGTATTCTGTTTGGGGTGATTTGACGCATTTAGCAAAGGATGCTAGGGTTGCCTATATTGAGAATGTGTGCAATTCTCAATTTAGTTCTTTAATTTTATCTCGTGTTAGTAGTAACAATATTATTTTAAAGTTTAAAGAGGCGTATTCGAAATTTAGAGATAATCCTGAGTTCCGGCGAGTTTTTATTGTTGCATTAATCAATGAGTTCTTCCGGCTAAAGGTTGATGTTTTTGATTTTGCTTCATGGGCAGGTGCTGACGTAATAAACTCTCCTTCGTTTCGAAATAATGTTGGAGTTCGTGAGTTTTTAGATACAAAAGATGATACGATAAAACTTCGTTCGTCAATTATTGCTCACTATTTTTTGTCAGAAATGGATGCTACAGATGTTTTAGGTGTTTTGGAAGATGTGGTTCGGAGGTTGGATAAAACGGTTATGATAAACCCTGAGCACAGGTCTACTTTAACAGCATTGATGAATTTCTCTCAATTAAGTATGTGCTTGGAGGCCAAGCAGAAAGGCAAAATTGAACCTATTCTTCTGTTTTATGACGATATCAAGGATCTTGCGTCATGTAAAGACAATATTCATTTTTGGCTGCAATATGCAATTGCTCAATTAACAAAAGAAAATTATACAATAGCAAAGTTGTATTTTGACAAGTGTTATGCCCTCGCTAAAATGACTAAAGGCTATCAAACATACAAAATTGATAATCACTATAGTAGATATTTATTGGAGAATGAAATTAAGAATGGATTTGCGGAAACATGTATGGATTCCTTTACAGAGGCGCATAAGATATTAATTAATACTAATGTCGGGGATGAAAAGAGATATTATCCGTATAGAATGGCATTGCTTTATTGGGATTTTTATGAGAGATTTTATAAGTCATTGGATAGTGAAGAGCAATATGATTTTTTATCAATGTGCAATGATATGTATCAAAAATGCATAGCGTATATTCGAAATTGTGATTCTGCTAAAGGACTTGATGTTGCAAAAATTACAGAGCGCAAATTAAAAGACATTCTGACAAAAAATTCTTATTTAGGTGTTAATTCTAATTTTGTTGTAAAAAAGACAAAGAAGAAATAATATAAGATGCAATAACAATGAAACACACAACTATACATGATTGCAAAATAATAGACATCCGCAAATACACGGATAATCGTGGCTATCTGTCTGTAATTGAAGGAGGATTGGATATTCCGTTTGAAATTAAACGTATCTACTACCTCTATATGGTACCGGAAGCAGCTCGCGGGGCGCATGCACACAAGCAGTTACAGCAACTGATGGTTGCTACTAGTGGCTCGGTGCATATCACATTGGATGATGGTCAAGAGAAAAAAACGTTCATATTGAATAAGCCATGGAAAGGTTTGTTGGTTGCGCCTGGGTTATGGCGTGATTTAGATAATTTCTCGGGAGGAGCTGTCTGTATGGTTCTTGCAAGTGAAAAATATGATGCAGATGATTATATCCGTGATTATGAAGAGTTTTTAGAGTATAAAAAAACGGATAGTTATAAAAAGTCTTTCGAAACTTTTGTTTAGAAATCAATGAATTTTTTATATTGGAATATTCATAAACGTGCCAGTTTCTTTGATGCTATTGTGGAAATGGTTTGTGAGAATGAGGTTGATATTTTAATGTTAGCTGAGTTTCATGAAAAGAAACTAGAACTTGTTTTAGAAGCGCAACTTCAAGCTAGAATTCCAAATTATCATATTGTCCCGCAAATTCAATCCAATAAGGTTGTGATATTTTCATGTTTGAAAAATAATACAATTGCAGATATTTACGATAGTTCTCGATTGACAATAAAAAAGTTGTATTCTTCAGTGTTAGATGAGTCGATCAATTTGGCAATATGTCATTTTTATGATGCACATAATGCAACTGCTGAGAATCAAAGTGAATATGCTCAAGATGTGCGAGAACAAATAGAAACTATTGAAAAGAAAGATTCTTGTTCAAAGACTATTTTGTGTGGAGATTTAAATATGAATCCTTTTGACGAAGGAGTGGTTAAAGCACGTGGTTTTAATGCTGTGATGGATAAGGGAATCGCACGTAATGAATATAGGGAAGTAAACGGCAATAGGTTTATGTTCTTTTATAATCCAATGTGGGGTTTTCTTGGCGATACTGGTAAAGGTGATGTTTGTGGTACATATTATTATAATCCTAGTCAACCGATACAATATTATTGGCATGTTTTGGATCAAGTATTGGTAAGACCTTCATTGTTAGATTTTTTCGACACCAATAAATTACGAATTGTTACTAAAACTACAAAATATAATTTTATAACAAAGCAAGGATTGATTGATGCTAAGAACTATTCTGATCATCTCCCGATATTGTTTAACCTAAATATATAGAATCTTATGGAAAAAAATCTATGGCCAGATTTTCAACTCGGCGAACCAGTTGTTACTCCAGCAACAATAATGAAGGAGCAAGCGAAGGTTTTTGATGAACAGATGAAAGGAAAACTGCAGTGTTTCGTGGGAACATCACCTTCTCCAATGGAATCATCAAAAGTAAAAACTCAAATGTCTATCTATGTCGCTGAACTTGGTGGCTATATGATGCGACTTTTTTCGGTTCAGTATTCTTTGACAAATATCTTTCCATGTACAACTTTTAACGAAGTTACATCTTCTACAGAAGAAAATATCACCAATCTTGAAGATTTTAAGTCCGTTCTAAATAGAGAGTTGTCAAAACCGGAGGTGGTAAAACTAATTCAGATTTTGTATGCTCAGGTAATGTCAATGTGATTGTTTATAATTGTAATATTTAATATTTCCTAATAATGATTTCCCTAACAGACTACATTAGTCAGTCTATGTATTTTGAGGAAGTGGTTGTGGAACTTCTCAAAAGAGCATGTCCTGGTACCTTGAATGAGAAAGAGTATGTTCGTTTGCATCACCCTAATGCTCAATCTTGGTATGCTGATGCATACCTGCCAGATGCATCACTGTTTTTTAATGATGGTGGAGATTGCTTTGTTGAAGTGAAAACTCAACTGCGTAGTGATACTCTCTATCGTGTTCGTCATCAATATGATCAAATTATCCAAGAGTCTCCTTGCCACAAATTAGTCTTGATATATAGAGATAGTTTAATACCAGTACCTACGGCAAATAAGCTACAACACATGATTGGGAGGGATATTAAACTTGTCTCGTATAAAGAATTGGAGCAAGTCGTTGCTGTTGATAACGTGTTAGAACATGTTGCGTTACCCTATGAGGGTGGCTTAACGAATGATAATCGATGCATATTAGTAAGAAATGCATTCTTGAAAGGAAATGTTTGTTTGTTTTTAGGTGCCGGAGTTGGTAAATCTGCGGGCATGCCTAATTGGCAAGAATTGTTAGTAAAAATACTAAAAACTTCAAATGCTCCCAGTGTGGTTGATAATGTTCGTCAATACCATAATTTGGAAGAAGATTGTATGTATTCATATCCTATAATTGGACGTTTTGCTGTTGATGGATTAGTACCTCAAGATGATGATAACTCTGCTTCAGAATTATACGAAACGGCAATAGAAGAACTCCGTAACAAAATCAAGAGAAGGTTGTATTCAAAACCACATGGGTCTCGTTTGGTAGATGTGCTAGCGACGTTAACAATGTCAGAGTATGTGGATAGTGTTGTGACATACAATTACGATGATTTGATAGAAAATAAATTAAAGGAAATAGGTTTCTCAAAAATTATGCCTATATATGAGAATAATAGGTGTTTGCCAATAGAAAAACCAATCTATCATGTTCATGGTTATGTTCCAAGAGATAAATCATTACAATCGAAACCAATACTTAGCGAAAGAGATTATCATGAATTGTACAAGGAGGCTTTTCATTGGACAAATGTAGAACAATTGCATGCGCTTAATCGTAATACTTGTATTTTTATAGGGCTCTCTATGACAGACCCAAATCTTCGTCGTTTATTGGATTTTTCGCGTGGTGCACTTTTGGATGATGGAAAAGAGAATCCTCATTTCTTATTTATGTGTAAAGATTGTCATCAAAAAACGGATGATAAGAAGGATGCTTACTTTAAGAGGTTTGAACAAATTATGCATGAGTTCGGAATTACAGTTATTTGGTATGATAATCATAATGAATTGCCAGATTTATTGCTTGCGCTTTTACCTTGATTAAATGGTAGAATCATGCTTCATATGTTTCAACTTTTTCACTCTTAACTATATTATCAATAATCGTTAATTTTTATATACAAACTATTATGATTCATTCATTATCAGATTGTCAAGCGTATATACCGGAGTCCACCAACGTGTGGCAGTTTTGTGTTATTCTTCCTAACGCACAAATTGGTGAGAACTGCAATATATGTAGTCATTGCCTAATTGAGAACGATGTCAAGATTGGTAACAATTGCACTATCAAGTGCGGCGTACAACTTTGGGATGGAATTACATTAGAGGATAATGTATGCATAGGTGCTAATGTCACTTTTACCAATGATCGTTATCCGCGTGCAAAGAACGCAGAATGGAAATTAGAGAAAACGCTTATCAAAAAAGGAGCAAGTATTGGCGCTGGCAGTACAATTCTTTGTGGTATCACTATCGGCGAGAATGCTATGATTGGCGTTGGAAGTGTAGTGACTAAAGATGTCCCGGCCGGAGAATTATGGTTTGGCAATCCAGCGCGATTCATAAGAAAATTATAAAAACGCATGGCGAATATTAATAAAATCACAAGGGGGGGGGTAATTCGCACAAAAGGATTGCAGGATTGGATGTGCTACGTGTGGCGATGGCATTACTGATATACATGTTCCATTCGAATATGCATTTTAATTGTCATTATGGGTTTATGAACGATATCGTGTCTGTTGGAGCTATTGCAATGACTGGATTTTTCTTGCTGTCTGGTTATCGTTGAGGTTGGTCTATGGAGAGAAAAATCTAGTGGAGATAAAAGAACTGAGTAGGTTCTATGTGAAAAGGATGTTAGGAGTGCTACCTCTCTATTATACATTAGCTCTTCTATATGTGCTGGTATTGGGAAATGAAACATTGGGACAAAATTTGTTGTTATTGCCGATAGAAATGCTAGGATTGCAATCTACTTTTTGTTCTTTGTTTGGAGTTACGCATAATGGGGGAACGTGGTTCATTTCGTGCTTGTTGTTGGGTTACTTGATATATCCGTTTTTGCAAGCGATAGTGAAACAATTAAGAACAAAACATAAAATTATGCTATTATTGGTCTTGGTGTTCATAGATTTATGGGCAACAATTGTACCCCATAAATTTAACACTGCTGGAATATATGATAACCCATTTTATCGAATATTGGAATTTGCTATAGGGTTAGTAGTCGCAGATGTAAATATGATAGAAGAAGGGTGTTGGATGAAGGTATTACGGAGTAGAGGAATGCTGGTTATGAGTATATTGGTCTTTATGGTAGGCGTATCGGTCGTGCAACACCTGAAAGACGTGAATGATTATATGTTGTTGAATTGGATAGTACTGCCGTGTTTCATATTGATGTTGTTCCCTTTGGGATATATTAAAATGCCACATTTAGAAAAATCAAAGTTATTAAATTATGCAAGTTGTATTTCGTACGCGTTCTTCTTGTCTCAATATTTCGCATGGCAGAGTGGAAAATGGTTTGTTGAAATTATTGGGTATAATCACAATTGGGTAAGAATTGCTTTCACATTTACATTGTGTGTGTTGATATCAATACTCTTGTATGAGGTTGTGCAGAAACGATTAGTTGGACTAATTAGGAAAAGATATAATATATGAATATTCCTTTTTTATCATTAAAAGATGTTACCGCCCTGCATGGCTCGGAAATTAACGAGGCGGTTAGCCGCGTAGTCAATTCGGGCTGTATTTACAAGGCGAGGAGAATGCTCGCTTTGAAGCCGATTATGCCAACTATATCGGCACGAAACATTGTATTGGCTGTGCTAATGGTTTAGATGCCCTAATATGGATTTGGCGTGCATACATTGAGTTAGGTGTCATGCAACCGGGCGATGAAGTCATCCTGCCGGCTAACACGTATATTGCTACTCATCTCGGTATTACGGAGAATGGACTCATCCCCGTATGTGTAGAGCCTCGGTTGGATACCTTGGAGATAGATGACGAACGTATTGAAGCAGCTATTACACCTCGTACTAAAGCCATCTGTATCGTCCACCTCTATGGCCGCTGCGCTTATACCGAGAAGATTGGTGCTCTGTGCAAGAAATACAACCTCAAACTCGTAGAGGACAATGCACAAGCCCATGGCTGCCAATACATCAATTCATCAATTAGCGGAGCGAATCAATCCATCATTCAAAAGACCGGCTCCATAGGAGACGCCGCCGGTCACTCGTTCTATCCGGGTAAGAACTTGGGCGCTCTTGGCGATGCCGGAGCAGTGACTACTAATGATGATGAATTGGCCGCTTGTATTCGTGCATTGGCTAATTATGGTTCGCAAAAGAAATATGTCTTCAAGTACACCGGTCGCAATAGCCGTTTGGATGAAATACAAGCAGCGGTCTTGGATGTTAAACTCAAATATCTAGACCAAGATAATAAGCATCGTCAAGAGGTGGCCAAAATGTATTATGAGGGGATAAACAATCCGCTGATTACTCTCCCTAAACGATTAGATGACAAGAATAACGTTTATCACTTGTTTCCTATCTTAGTTCAAGATAATTGTGCATTGTGCATTGATAATCGTCAATCTAATCGAGATAGGTTGCACGACTATCTCGCCGCCAATGGCGTAGGTACAGTTATCCATTACCCCATTCCCCCGCACATGCAGGAGTGTTATGCTAATGCACCATGGAATCATTATAATATACCCCTCCCAACGGGGGAGGGAATGGGGGAGAGGTCTCTCCTCATCACTGAGCAAATTCATAATTCCGAACTGAGTTTGCCGATAGGTCCAACTATTACGATGGAAGAAGTAGAGTATGTGGTGAAATTGATTAATGAGTTTAAATAAGATGGAAAATAAAATATTAGTATCAGTAGTGATGCTCACATATAATCATGAAAAATTTATTGCGAAAGCTATTGATCATGTGTTGTCGCAAAATGTGGACTTTACTTATGAATTAATTATAGGCGAGGATTGTAGTACAGATAGGACTAGGGAAATCTGTATAGATTATCAAAAGAAATATCCACAGCTGATTAAGTTAATCTTACATCCTGTAAATCAAGGTTTGATTAAGAATTATGTCTCTCTGATGCAATCTGCAGTTGGAAAATATATTGCAGTATGTGCGGGCGATGATTATTGGTGCGATGACTTGAAACTCCAAAAGCAAGTGAATTTAATGGAAGTTCATCCGGAGTGTACCATGTGCTTTACAAATGCGTATGAGGAGTATGACGATATGCAAAATGGTAAACAAAGAGATGTGTTTTCCAATATTGAAAACAAAGAATATGATTTCGATGATGTTTATAAAGCTACTATCCCAGCTTCATCAGTATTATTCAAAAATCATTTACTGGATTTTACATTTCTCCTAAAACGTGCATATTATGCGGAGGATGTGGTGATGCAGTTGAAATTAGCCGAGCTTGGACCTGCTATGGGTATATCGGATATTACTATGGCTTATGTGCGTCATAAAGGTGCTATTATGAACTTGTTATGTACGGATAGAGAAAAAAAATTTAAGAATAGTGTATCCTATAGTTTGATGATGAATGAAGAATTTGAAGGAAGATATCAATCAATGTTTTATGTCCGTATATCAGAATTGTATTACTTATATGCTAAAGGTGAATATAAACGTGGTTTTAGATTATCATCGTTAAAATATTTATTTTTTGCGATGAAGTATGATTTGGTGAATACAATAAAATTATTAGGTAGAAGTATCATAAAATGACTATTTGAAATGTCCTATTCCTATTATGCGCAACAAATGTCCGTGAATAACAAAACTCATTGATAGTGAATGGTATTGTTGTAAGTTTCGAAATTATTTCTAAATCAGGATGGGGGTCATATGGTTTACCAACAGAAGTAACAGATTGGCTTAAAAATTAAAACAGGAAGGAATCGTCAAAGAAATGAAAGCCGTTGGCTTAGATGTTGATGCTAATAAAATTTGTTAATTATGGCTAACAATAAAACTCATAATCAGATTCTCATTGAACTCTTGGACGAGTTTGTAAGAGTATGTAAACAATACAACCTCCGTTATTACTTGGAGGGCGGTTCTATTTTAGGAGCTGTACGTCATCAAGGTATGATTCCTTGGGATGATGATGTGGATGTCTCTATGCCACGAGAAGATTATGAGACTCTACGCCATTTAGGAAATGTTTGGGGAGACCATTATCGTTTAGGGGATTATGAAACAACTCATGGTTATACGTATGACTTCCTTAAATTGGAGGACTTAAATACAACGCTGATAGAAAAAACATCTCCTGTATATATCGGAGGAATATTCTTGGATATTTTCCCATTGGATAATATCCCCAATGAAGAAGCAAATAAATCAATTATTGCTTACCAAGATAAAACGTTGCCTACATATCAGCAACTTTGCATTGACCCATATTGTGCCACTTGCCCAACGTTACTGCATTATATTGTTTTACGTATTAGACAATTCTTCTTTAGACCTCAACGATTCTTTGGTAAATTAGATACTCTCACTAAACAATACCAAGATGATAATACTTGCCAATATTGGAAAAGTACGCATGGATATCATAAGTTAAGTGCTGTACCAAAAGAGTGGTGGGGTGATGGAGTAGAGTTGGACTTTGAGGGTAAGAAATACGTTGTCCCGGTCAACTGGGATGCTTATCTGACTCATCTTTTTGGTGATTACATGACTCCGCCACCTGTCGAGAAACGTATCTCTCACTCATTCGTGTTTGAAGATGTAACTCATAGATTAAATGAGGCTGAGTTGAAACCAATTCTAAAACAGATTAAGGCAAAATACGACTATCATTTCCGATTAAAGAGAGAAATAAAATATTTATTGCGTAAAATGCATTTAAAATAAAAGATTATGGTTATAGGTTATACTGCAGGTGTTTATGACCTGTTTCATGTAGGGCACTTAAATTTGCTGAAAAACGCAAAGGGTATGTGTGATAAATTGATTGTCGGAGTTACAACCGATGATTTGGTTACGTACAAAGGTAAACATGCGTTTATCCCATTTGAGGATCGAATTGAAATCGTGCGCAGTATCAAGTATGTAGATGCAGCAGTCCCTCAATACGATATGGACAAACTGACTATGTGCAAGAAGCTTGGTGCAACTATTCTTTTTGTCGGAGATGATTGGTATGGAACCGAAAAGTGGAAAGAATATGAAAAGCAGTTTGAAGAGGCTGGCATTAAGATTGTATATTTTCCATATACAAAAGGTATCTCATCTACAAAGATAAACGAGGCTCTCGCTCAAGTTAGGGATAATAAATAATAGTATGATAGACAAAATATATTGCTTAAGTTCATATTTGGCGATGCGTTATATCGTTGATGATAATAAGGACTTTTTCCAGACTCTAAAACATCAGCAATATCATCAAAATCCGTTAAATCATCGTATCTTTGTAGGCTCGGTAGAGGATACCGATGTTGCACTTAAAAATCAATTTAAATTGTTGCGACATGAAAAATTGGGTATCATGCTATCTGGTGGCATGGATAGTGCCATATTGGCATCATATATGCCGAAGGGGGCGGATGCATATACCTTTAGATTCTTAGATGGCAAATTCCAATCTGATGAGTTAGAACGTGCAAAGTATTATGCACAGATTTATCAACTCAATTTACACTATGTTGATATCAATTGGAGTGTAGTTGAATCATGTGTTGAAGCATGTATGAGAAGCAAAGGCGCTCCTGTTCATTCGATTGAACCTCAATTATATTATGCAGCCCAACTGGCTAAAGCAGATGGCATCTCTATGATGATAGTGGGAGATGGGGCTGATTATGTTTTTGGCGGTATGGATGGCTTATTATCAAAAGATTGGGGTTTTGATGAATTTTATCAACGTGCTATCTATATAAATCCTAAAGACGTGTTAGTTAATGCAACAGATATGCGAGATGTTTTTGAACCATATCGCATAGGAAGCAATAGTATTGATTATATTCGTTTTTATGACGAAAAAATAACGGATGAAAGTTATGCTTCATATGAGAATGCGTTTCACGCCGCAGATATGCCATATTATGATCCGTATGAGAGGCTAAAATTATTGGTTCCATTGGATTTGGACAGAATTCGTAATGGCGAATCTAAATATATAATTCGTGAATTGTTTAAAAGAAAGTATACTATGCCAGTGCCGCAAAAACTTCCTATGCCACGACCAGTTGACGAATATTTCAAAAACTGGGAAGGCCCCCAACGTGCGGAATTTCGTAAAGATATCCCTATGGACGAATTGACTGGCAATCAAAAATGGCAACTTTGGTGTGCAGAATTGTTCTTAAATATGTTTGATTGAATTCACGAATGAAAACTCCCATTCTCTCCATATTAGTCATTACCTACAATCAACGCGATTTATTGAAGCGTTGCCTACAATCTGTGTTGGCACAAGAGTTACGTGTGCCATTTGAAGTCATTGTCAGTGATGACCGCTCTACGGATGGTACGGAGGAGTGGATAACTGCTTATCAACAAGAAATAACCAGTAGGCAGAAAAAAGGAGAATTATCTAATCTTGTAGAGCTGCGTTACGTCCATTGTAATTCGGATGAATGTGACCCAAAGAATGTTTCGGAGCGATGCGGATGGAATAAATTGACTGTGTATGAGGCTGCGCAAGGTGAGTATTTTGTCAATATAGATGCGGACGACTATTTGCGTTCAACGGATATCTATCAAATCCAATTGGATATGCTGATGGCGCATCCGGAATGCAGTATGTGTATGCAAGATGTGTGGCAAGTACAGGATGGCGATTCGGATACCAATGGAAAGAGATGGCCAACCTATGGCAAGGTAAGAAATGGACATGTTTTTGCGGTGGAAGATATCATTGGGGATTATCGTGCATTAAATCAGTGCTATATGACACGTCGCCATCCGGAGGATAATATGCGGGAACTATACGGCAAGTATTTTGACGATACAATTATTACTCAACACCATTTGCAATATGGTCCGGTTGTGTTTGTAGATAGAGCAGACTATGTATGGGTGCAGTATAAAACGAGTATTACTAAAACATTGATAGGTGATGATAATCTACTAGAACATGCTTTTTTACAATTGCACCATGTTAAGATGATTCCCCATTTTAAGAATGAATTTATGGAAGAAGGATTGCATGTTATGATTCATTTCTTCAAGGTGTTGACGGAGAAACATTTCCGATTGGAATTAACAGAACGTACATTAGCAGGATATAGAGAGCAGAAAGGATATATTTATCGTGTTTTTACAAAAGAAAGTTTGTCGGTCTTTGACAAGATACGTCTTTCTTATATCCGTTTATTGTGCTTAATGTATAAGAAATTCGGTTGGAAAAATTATGATTTCTTGTATAAAAACTTGGTATAACACTACAAAAAACTAAAAAATTGCACATATATTTGTATATGTGCTTTTTTTTTTGTACCTTTGCGGCTCGAAGATCGCAAAGTTTTCGGTGCTGGTGCTTAAATACCTATCCGGCTGACGTTTGCGTTGTCGTTTTCGTACGAATGAAATGAGTTAATTATGAGCAACAATACTATCACCGTCACATCCCCATTGCTCCCCGATTTAGGTGAGTTTAATACTATGCTTCAAGACATCTGGTCTCGCAAGTGGATTACCAATATGGGGCATTACCACGAGGAGTTGGAGAAGGCATTAGCCGAGTACCTTGGGGTGGAGTATATATCCCTTTTTACCAACGGAACCTTGCCGCTGATTACCGCTTTGCAGGCCTTAGGTATTACCAAGGGCGAAGTCATTACAACGCCGTATTCTTTTGTGGCTACTAGCCATGCTATATGGTGGAACGGACTCAAACCGGTCTTTGTGGATATTGACCCCAATACGGGTAATATAGACCCGACCAAGATTGAAGCCGCCATCACTCCTAATACGGTGGCTATCCTGCCGGTACATGTCTATGGTTGCCCCTGCGACGTAGAAGCCATTGATGCCATCGCCAAACGCCATAACCTCAAAGTTATTTACGATGCCGCACATGCCTTTGGTGTCAAGTACAAAGGCAAAAGTGTGTTGGAATGGGGCGATATTTCGACGTTAAGTTTCCATGCTACCAAAGTCTTCAATACGGTTGAGGGTGGTGCATTGGTATGTCATAGTCGGGAGATGAAGGAGAAGATTGACCATCTGAAGAACTTTGGTTTTGAAGATGAGGTCACCGTCGTTGCTCCTGGTATCAACTCCAAGATGGATGAGATGCGTAGTGCGTATGGTCTGCTTAACCTCCGCCAAGGCGATGCCGCCATCGCTGCCCGCAAACACGTCGCCGAACAATATGTCGCTGCATTGAAAAATGTAAAAGGTATCAAATTATTCCCGTACGAAATAGAACAAACGTTGTCGTTGCCGTTGTCGTTTAATTGGAATTTCGCCTACTTCCCCATCTTGATAGATGACTCTTACCCCTTTAGGGGGAATACAAAGGGGGCTTTGTCTGCCCGCGATGCGCTGTATGAATACATGAAGTCCCAAAACGTCCTTGGTCGCAGGTATTTCTACCCATTGATTACCGACTTTGAACCATACAAGGACTACCCGAGTGCTACTTCGGCGAATCTGTCGGTTGCAAGAAAAATTGCCGACCGTGTCATTTGCCTCCCAATGCACCATGCATTGACGGATGAGAATGTACAACATGTTTTAGATTGTATTATCAAATGAACACGCAAAAGAAGTTGATGTTGCTAGGGGGGATTAGATATTTGATCCCTATTATTGAGAAAGCACACGAATTGGGTGCTTATGTTATAACGGCAGACTATCTGCCGAATAATATAGCCCATAAATATTCGGATGATTATTGTAATGTGTCGATTGTAGATAAGAATGCTGTGTTAAAAGAAGCAGAGAGATTACAAATTGATGGTATTCTTTCTTTTGCTTGTGATCCTGGTGTTGTCACGGCAGCCTATGTGGCTGAGAAAATGGGATTGCCGTTTCAAGGACCGTACAAATCAGTTTGTATATTACAAGACAAAGGACTTTTTCGCAAGTTTTTATTAGAGCACGGATTTAATGCTCCTCATGCGAAGAGTTATATAGATAAGAAGAAACCTTTTGATGATGTTGATTATTTTGATTGGCCGGTCATTGTCAAACCGGTTGATTCAGCCGGTAGCAAAGGTGTAACTAAAGTGGAACGCATTGAAGACTTGGAATCTGCTATAGATTATGCTCTTGGTTCTTCTATCAGTGGTGCATTTATTATTGAGGATTTTATCACGATTCAGGGATATCGCTCTAGTGCCGATCCGTTTACGATAGATGGAAAGTTAGTGTATAATTTCTACTCTGATCAACAATTTGACAAGACAGCTAACAATCCTTATATACCAGATAAGATTATTTATCCAAGCACGATGCTTCAATCTGATCAAGATTATTTATCTGCCGAATTAGAACGGCTTTTTGCCTTGTTGGGAATGAAAGATGGTATATATAATATTGAGGCGTGTGTTGGAGAAAATGGTAAACCATACATCATGGAAGTCTCGCCTCGTGGTGGCGGGAATAGTATCGCAGAAGAGCAAAGAATGGCCTATGGGGTAGATTTGGTGGAAAATGAAGTTAGACGAGCATTAGGTATGCCATTGTTAAAATTTAATTTGGGTAATTGTGATGGTGTGTGGTGCAATTATGCCATTCATTCTCGGAATGGAGTGGTGGGTAAATATAAAGATTTATGGATAGACCCTATTGTCAAGAAAAATAATGTAAAGTATTTAGGGTTGACCATTTCTAGGGGTGATAACGTAAAACCTTTTGTTGGTGCAAATGACTGCTTGGGTGACATGTTTTTACGATTTGAAAATAAAGAAGAGATGGATAGGATGATGGAGCATGTAGATGAATGGTTAAGAATAATTGTTGAATAAGATATGTATAGGTCCATATTAAACGAACAAGAAACAGAACACGCTATCAAATTGATTAAGGATACATTTCAAATCAATTTGGCTACTGCGTTGCATCTCCGTCGTGTTACGGCTCCGTTGTTCGTGAAGTCTGGTCTGGGATTGAATGATAATTTGAGTGGAACAGAACACCCAGTGTCCTTTGTCATTAAATCAACAGGTGAGTGTGCTGAAATCGTACACTCCCTAGCTAAATGGAAACGCGTAAAATTGGGCGAGATGCAAGCACAACCGGGTTATGGATTATATACGGATATGAATGCAATTCGGGCGGAAGAAACTTTGGACGAATTACATAGTTTATATGTTGATCAATGGGATTGGTGTTGCGTTATTAGACCAGAAGAACGTACAATGAAAACGTTACAGCGTTTTGTGAAATTGATTTATCAAGCCATTAAAAATACGGAATACATAGTATCTGAACATTATGCAGAAATACATCCAATATTGCCGGATGACATAACCTTGTTTTCATCTGAAGAATTATTGCAAAGATATCCCAATTTGTCGTCTAAAGATAGAGAAAATAAAATTTGCCAGGAGTATGGTGCTGTTTTTATTACGTCAATCGGAGGAAAATTGTCAAATGGGGAGAGACATGATTTACGCGCACCGGATTATGATGATTGGAGATTGAATGGTGATATTCTGGTTTGGTATGAACCATTAGGATGTGTTGTGGAATTATCTTCTATGGGAATACGTGTTAATGCAGATTCGTTACACTCGCAATTGATGATAGAAGGTCATTTGGATTGGGAGAAGAGAATGTATCAGCAAATGGTGTTGAATAATCAGTTGCCATCCACCATTGGAGGAGGTATTGGACAAAGTCGGTTATGTATGATATTATTGCATAAACTACATATCGGAGAAATTCAGGTCAGTATATGGCCTGATGAAATGATTGAAGATTGTCAGAATAGAGGAATAAATTTACTACGATGAAATCATTAGTCAGCATTGTCTGCATAACATATAATCACGAACCATATCTACGCAAGGCATTAGATGGGTTTCTTATGCAGGAAACGAATTTCCCGTATGAGATTATCCTTGCTGAAGATTGCTCTACGGATGGAACTCGGCAGATATGTGAGGAATACAAAGCAAAGTATCCAGACCGAATTACTTATATTAGTCGTGATTATAATGTAGGTGGTGTAGGAAATGAGCGTCGTGCTATTGCTGCTGCAAGAGGCAAATATTTGGCTTTTTGCGAAGGAGATGACTATTGGATAGATCCTCTTAAACTGCAAAAGCAAGTGGATTTTATGGAATCCCATCCGGACTATTCTGTATGCTTCACACGATATAATAAATCGTTTAAATCAACCGGCAAGGGTAGTCGTGGTGCCGCAGATGCTTTGTTTATTGGTAAAGAAGATGCTGATTACATAACCCTAAGTATGGATACGGCTATGAATCTCTGGTGTACACAATATTTGACGCTGCTGTGCCGAAGAGATTGCTATGACAATACATGGTATAAGCGGTATAAATATTTTCGTGATACACACCAAGTATATCACCTTATGTGTCAGGGAAAATGCGCAATTCTGAATTTTGTGGGAGGGGTGTATTGTATTACCGGTAATGGAGAACATTCGTCAAAAGACTATTTCTTTCAGGAGCAAATGACATTAGCAGTTGATACCGAATTGTGGAAAGTCAATAAAGATGATAGGTGGAAGTCGTTATGTAGGCGGGTAATGCAAGATATGATTGATAGGGGATGTGATGGCGATAGGCGAGTGACAATCGGTGATAGGATGGTGATGATGAAGTATGCGTGGCGATTGCTCTGGATGACTGGCGGAATAGGTAAATTCTTCAAAAATATTGATAAAATAATACGATTATGAACAAATATGCTGAAAAAATAGAACGATTCCTATTGCGTACAATAAATAAATTCGTATATCATGGTCATCGTGCTCCAAAAAATATTACCTTAATGTCAGGAGAGCAACTGAATCAATATATTTATGATGGGCTTATGGCAGATGCACCTTTTATGGTAGCGCGTTTCGGAAGTGTTGAATTAGATTCTGCCTTATATACATATTTGTATGGGTTACCATTGTTGCTGCGATATAAATTGTATGCTCAAAAGAAAATTGAACAACTTCGTCCCTCTTCGCAAAAGGCACACCAACTGATGAATGCGTTGTGTAATAATGCCGGATTCTTTCCTAATGATATTAATTATCTTGCGGAGTTTGGCGAGAAAATACGAAACGAAGACACTTCGTGCTGCTGCTGCTGCTGCTGCTGCTGGAACAAGGAAGACCTAATGTTACCATTTTTTAACGAGGATATTCGATTCGCTAAGTTAGAAGAAATGGAACCATATGACTATTCGCAGCCATGGTCGAGAGCATTAGCAGGAAAGAAAGTGTTAATCATTCACCCCTTCGCAGATACGATTCAGCAGCAGTATAAAAAACGTACCAAATTATGGAAGAATCCCAATGTGTTACCGGAATTTGAAATCCAAACGATAAAAGCTGTGCAATCTATCGCAGGAGAAAAAACTCAATTCAATGATTGGTTTGAGGCACTTAAATTTATGGAAGATCAAATGGATGCAATTGATTATGATATTGCGATTATTGGATGTGGTGCGTATGGCTTCTCATTGGCTGCACATGCTAAGCGTATGGGTAAAAAAGCAATCCATTTGGGTGGGGCGACTCAGATCCTTTTTGGCATTAAGGGCAAACGTTGGGATGAAAATCCTGCGGTTAACAAATTTTATAATGAATATTGGGTGTATCCTTCTGCAGCAGAAACGCCACAACATAAAGACCGCGTAGAAAATGGTTGCTACTGGTAAATATTATTGGCTTCGAAAGATATACCGTAAGGTGCATCGATTCTTCTTGCAAAAACGGCTGAAGAATCATGATTTTACGTTGCTCGCACCGACGTGTATAGCGGGGGTGATTTATCATGAATTGGGCATGCAGTTTTTGAGTCCAACGATAAACTTATGGATGTACGATAAGGATTTCGTGCAGTTTGTGGGGAATTTGAAGTATTATTTGTCTCAGAAATTGCGTTTTGTTAAAATAGAAGGGGAAGTTACACCGACGGCTTATTTGGATGATATATTGATTCATTTTAATCACTACCATACGGAAGAGGAGGCTGCCTTTAAATGGTATGAGCGATGCAAACGCGTCAATTATGACAATTTGTATGTCATTATGGCTGACCAACCGGATGGCGGCGTAGTGACCCATGAGGATATGTTATCGCTCAAGCGATTGCCGTTGCGCAATAAAGCAGTGTTGAGTATTCGAGAATATGAAGACATAGATTATATCGTACATTTGCCCAAGGATCCTGTAAAAGATTGTGTCAATATGTATATGTTTGATAAGTCAAAAATATTAGCTCGTTATCGCTGGGAGAGAGTTTGGAATTATGTGAAATGGATAAATCAAGGAGTTCAATTATGAAACTAAGTATCATCACGGTCAATTATAATGGAGCAGAGGGATTGCAGAAAACTCTCAATTCTGTATCTCAACAAAGTTTTACCGACTTTGAACTAATCGTCATTGATGGTGGCTCTACAGATGAGTCCATTGAGGTGATTAAAGAATATGAGAGTCTTTTCGCCCATCGCCCATCGCCCATCGCCTATCGTTGGGTTAGTGAGCGTGATAAGGGTATTTATGATGGAATGAATAAAGGTGTTAAAATGGCATCCGGAGAGTATGTGTATTTCTTGAATGGTGGGGATACATTTATGTCTCCTGATTCTGTGATTAATATGTTCGCGGTTGGTAAAACAGAAGATATATTAGTCGGACGATTAAATTATATAGATGGTAGAGGACGTTATCATGAAAGTTATCAAAAAAAGATGCCATATCAATCAATGTTAGGATTTATACGAACAGGGATACCTCATCAATCGGCATTTATTAAAAAGTCACTTTTTGATAAGTGTGGATTGTATGACTTAAATTATAAGGTTGCAGCAGATTGGCAATTCTTTATGCGTGCAATAGGCTTGTATGGAGCATCGGTGGCATATTGTGATGTGTTATTGGCGCATTTTGATAATGGAGGGTTGACTTCAAAGAGAGGAGATTTAATGGCCCAAGATATTAATAATGCAACATGGGAAACGATACCTGTTGGTATGTTAGGAGATTATGGATGGATGCTACAATCACAATGGGATTTAGATAAACTAATGTGGATTCAGCAACACAAACTTGCTTATTTTTTGTTTAAAGCATTAGGTATCATAGGTCGAAAATTATGCAAATAATAAAAAAGATAAATAGGAGTATAAATGAGATATTGGAATTTGGTCTCGTATATTTCTTCCAATATCGACTTGTCGGGCGAATAAAAGGGTGCGCATATAAACAACAAATCACGTTAGATTATTTGCGCAAGAGGTATAGTAAACTTATCTCTAAAGAGGTGTGTGCTAAAGAGAAACCCTTAAATTCGCATCAAGATACGATATGGGTGTGTTGGTGGCAGGGTGAATCGCAAATGCCCCCGATTGTTAAGGCTTGCTATGCTTCATTAAAAAAATACAGCAATGGTCATCCTATCAAGTTGATAACGAAAGATAATTATCGTCAATATGTAGAGTTCCCCGAGTGGGTGGAAGAAAAATTTGCGAGTGGTATAATTACGATTACTCATTTGAGTGATTTATTACGCTTAGCATTGTTAAAGCAATATGGCGGTTTATGGATGGATGCGACACTTTATCTTACAAAAGATTTACCCGCACAAATTCCAACTTTTTTTACATTAAAACAGAAGGAAGAATTAAATGATGTTTTTTTATCAAAGCATAGATGGGCAGGCTTTTGTATCGGTGGTAATATGAATAATCCTCTATGGAGTTTAGTGTACACGGGATTAGTCAGTTATTGGTATGAGCATAATCAATTAATAGACTATTATGTTTTTGATTATATCATAGAACTGATATATGAGAGTTATAATGAGGTGAAAAATCTAATTGATAATAATAAATATAGTAATCCGGATTTAGCTTTCTTTAGTGTGAATGGTAACGAAGAGTTTGATGTAGATAAGTGGAAAGAGATTACAAGTAGAACCGATATTTTTAAGTTAAGTTGGAAGGGAGAGATAAAAACAATGACACAAGATGGTAAAAAAACATACCATGGGTATATAATGTAAATAGGCCATGATATCAGTTGTTATTCCATTATATAACAAAGAGAAAGCCATCGTCGGTACTTTAGACTCCGTCTTGGCGCAGACTTATACGAATTATGAGGTCATCATCGTCAATGATGGCTCTACGGACCATTCCCAACAGGTGGTAGAGGAATGGCTTAATTCTTCAGTTGATCATTCCATCAATTCATCATTTAGGCTTATCAACCAGCCCAATGGCGGTGTCTCCTCTGCTCGTAATCGAGGTGTACAAGAAGCAAAGGGGGAATATATCGCCTTTTTGGATGGAGATGATTTATGGGACCCAACTTATTTGGAGGAACTAGTAAAACTGATAGCAGACTATCCTAATGCAGCCATATATGGTTTGGGGTTAGGTTCTATGAGGCAAGATGTTAAGTGTGATTCATGTAATTATTTGCCAAATAATTATAGAGGAGTCGTAACAGATTTGTGGTCAGATAGTCGTAAAATGTTGATGTGGACTAGCAGTAGTACATGTGTGCCAACCAATTTGGCAAAACAAACATTGGCGGATGAGCATTTGACGCATGGAGAGGATTTGGATGTGTGGTTGCAATTGATGTTGCAAGGAAAGGCTGTAATCTATAATAGAACCTTGGCGTATTATGTCAAGGATGCTGAAAATAGGGCGATGAACACAACACCGAATATAAAAAAGCATATTGTGTCTAAGATTGAGGCATATAAGGAATATCGCATGCAAAATGCCGATTTCCGTAAGGCATTTGATGCGCAGATGGTATATTTCCTATATCCATATATGCTCAAATTCAAATATCGCAAAGAAGCCAAGCGCTTAGCTAAGCAGTTGGACTATAGTCAACTCAAGTGGAGCATGCATTTCCGCATGCGTTGCCCTTGGTTATATCGGTTGTATGAACTCGTGAAACGAGGATAACTTCTTCCCAATTAGTGACGTGCAATTATCCGTTTTTTGTAAATTTACAAGCAATTTGATTTGATATGCAGCAAACAATACTAATACTTGGTGGTTATGGTTTTTTGGGAACCAATGTAATGAAATACGTAGATGCTTATCTAGCGGATAGGTATCGTTTCATTGTGTTTGATAAATTTGACCGCCACATGGGTGGGGTGGAGCTCCAATGTGTAAAGAAAACGTATGCCGGAGATTTTTCGGATAAAGCACTGTTGGAACAAATTTTCCGTGAAAACAAGATTGATATTGTACTCCACTCATTATCTACTACGGTGCCTGTAGATTCAAGTAATGCCCGATTTGATGTGGAGAGTAATCTGTTGCCGACGTTAGATATACTTAATCTAATGATTAAGTATCATGTCCAAGATATCGTTTATCTTTCTTCGGGTGGCGCTATCTATGGCATAAACAATCTCCAATCGTCAATCTCCAATCTGCAATCTACCGGCTTCCGAGAAGATGCCGATGTGTTCCCGGTTAGCTCCTATGGTGTGGTTAAACTGGCTATTGAAAAATATATTATGCAATATGCACAGTTATATGGTCTTCACCCGCTGATTTTGCGTTTAAGCAATCCCTATGGACCATACCACTATAGTATGAAACAGGGAGTCATCAATATCGCTATTACCAAAGCCTTGCAGGGTGAGCGTTTCGAGATTTGGGGTGATGGAAATGGAAAGAAGGATTATTTCTATGTGGAAGATTATGCAACCATCTTATTCAGATTATTGGAGCTGGGAGAAAAGGCAATGGGTAAGGTGATTAATGTGGCAAGTGGACAGTTATTGTCTGTGAATGAGATAACCACCGCTATACAAGATCGTATCCCCTCTTTTCAAATCTCCCATTCCGATGCTCAAAAACTTGATGCAAGTCACTTTGAATTAGATGCAAATCGTCTGCATGCTCTCTTACCGGATTTCCAATTCACATCGTTAGATGATGGCTTGGAAAAAACATTCGCCTGGACGAAACAAATTTGTTCCAATTAAATATCCAATCTACAATCTACAATATCCAATTTATGAGACTGAGTATCATAGTCAATATGTACAATACGGCGAAGTATATGCCCAAATGCATAGATTCGCTCTTGAAACAAGATATACCGGCATCGGATTATGAAATAATCTTGGTAGATGATTGTAGTCCGGATGAATCACTTGCTATGGCAAATGAATGTCTTGCTTGGTCGTTAGGCAAACAACCTTCAATCTTCAATCTTCAATCTTCAATGACCTCTTCTCGTCCTACGATTAAGGTCTGTCATCACGAGGTCAACAAAGGATTGGCTGGTGGACGAAATACGGGCATAGATGCTGCTGAAGGTGAGTATTTGTCTTTCGTGGATCCGGATGACTATGTAGCTCCTAATAGTTATAAGGCTCTGTTAGAACAGATGGACCAAGAGCAATTAGATATGTTGCGCTTCCGCTATCAAAATGTGGATGAACAATACCAACCGATGCCTGATTATGAAATGGAAAGTAAATTTGACTACTCCTCGCAAATTATGTCCGGACGGGATTTCTTAGTCCACCGTATGGGAATACAATGCTATGTGTGGCCTTACATATATCGATTACAGTTCTTGCGTGAATCCGGAATTCGATTTATAGAAGGGTGTTATTTAGATGATACGCCATTCCTTCCGCGAGTCTTACAAGCGGCTAAAAGGATTAATTGTGTAGATGTTCGCCGCCATTATTATTTGCAACGCGCAACCTCAATGGTGCGCATTTCGTCTTCTGATGGTATTAGGCGTAAGATGGATGGTCAGTGGATCCTACGCAAAATTATGTTGGAGCAGTACCAACAATTGACGGATGAGGGGGTTAAGCATTGGTACGATGCTATGATGTCGCATTCGGTGTTCGGTTTGCTGCAGATGAATGCTATCTATAATTACTCGCAATGTGCGGAGATTATTGCTCAGTTACGGCACGAAGGCGCTTTCCCACTATCAACATATATGGCCTCTGCCAAAGAGGAAAGAAAGATGAAATTGGTTAATTTTTCCCCGATGTTGTATTGTATGTTGATGCATTATAAAACGTTATTGTAAAGATAGGAAGTGGAGTTATAGATTAGAGATTAGAGTGGGGGAGGAAGGAGATAAATAGAACAACGATACAAATCATATGATATCAAGTAAAATTGAAAAACAGCGCCAACATTCTTGGAAAGGTGTTTTTCATAAGTTTTTAGAGCATTTAAAATATTCTTATTACGAATGACGAAGAATAGTCTATAAC
>JAGHSE010000225.1 GCA_018066015.1 Candidatus Colivivens equi | reverse complement strand
TACCTAAACCAACAAGCACTTGAATTGTACCTACAAATAACTCTTTATCTAAAACAAATGCTATTAATGTAGCAATAGACGACAATGTTCCAAGAATTACTACAAAATGAGATAGAAACGTTTTCATACTAAAGACTATCAAAAGCTTGTTTTACAGCATCATAATTCCAATAATACTTATTGTCTGAACCTTTATAAATCATAGCAACATGAGACCCAACCCATCTGATTGCTTGAGGACATTTGTCACGATCTACTTTAGTATTGTTATAAAGCACAAGAATTTTAATCTTGCCGTCATTATAATCATTCAATGCCATATCGCATTCTGTTTTTACATAACTACGATTATCAATCCAATGTCCACGATTGCAATACTCTCTGCTTAAATTATTTGCATTTCCATATTCTGAACATAAAAAACAAGCCCCACTCATTACCGTGTTTGTATGTTCACCAACAATAAGAACAAATGTCTTACTATAGTTCATTCGTGTGCGAAGGCTATTCTTTATTGAACAATTCAAACTAGAATCTCGTGATTGAGTTAGATCATGAACATCCTTGAAACTAAGACCCCAATGGTTACTCTCATTCCAATGATGTAGAATATCAACCGCATTTTTGTCTCCATCCCAATCTCCTGCTATGTATGTGCAAGTTCTATATGTTCTTTCTGTTATTCCCATTTTCCATTATGTTTATAATTTGTATAATCAGGTAATTCGAAGTAATCAACTGTTTACATTAGATCTATTTTATCAATCGTAATATTTGACCACAAACATCTCTTTGATAAGGGAAACGAGAAAAAAATGATCGAGCTGCATTACGTTTTTGACTATCACTAGAGAGTGCATATTCATGATACATATTAATTAACTCGTTCTGATGTTCAAATTCATAAACACCTTTCTCATATTCCTCATTTAAAATGAGAGCAATAGCATCTGTTTAATCCTTTGATACATATTTCCTATCTAAAGGTATATAGTCGTTTTTTATCTCATCCCAACGAGAAACCACATAAGTTCCATCACAATCTTTACTTGGTTCCGAAACATATTTTTGCATGTACATAATAAAACTCTTTTCAAACTTTAATCATCGAATTATCACATAATTCACGATATGTGATTCATATTAACTTGCAATCCAGCAGCTTGCATTTCTTTAGCGATAGCAAATTGCCAGAGTCCTCCATCATCAAGGATTTTATATATAACACCTTGAAGATCGCCAGGTTGTTCTACTCCTTTTTCTAAAAGGGCACAAACTCTGTTTCTTCCTAGATGAGAACACATAAATCCATGTTCAAAAACTACATTCTGACGAGCTCGATGGTTGAATTCATTCTCCTCTTTTGCCCTTCCATCATCACAATACGTATAAATTACAATTGCAAAACAAACGTCTTTAGCCTCACGTTCAATTTTTTCAATAATAGTATTACCCATATCCGCTCTTTTGCAAAGGATCACAGGTTCATATCCAATTTGATGTACAAAAAGTTCAACTTTATTACGAGTCCCTTCGTCATGTCCATGTACAATAAATACTTTCTTTGATGGTAGCAATTTATTATCTAATATTTGATTTTCAGACTCTTTATACATGCAGGGTATCAATTCTATCTTTTCAATATCACCTTTCATATGATTAATAAG
>JAGHSE010000044.1 GCA_018066015.1 Candidatus Colivivens equi | reverse complement strand
TAAAAATGCAACACAAGTACATTATAATGTGATATAGTTTAACTATCAAAACAACAGGAGGTCAACCTATTATGTATCATTACGATTTTATCTTATCAACAATTTGTCAGTGCATCGACACTTTGGAAGACACAGAGTATAGCGAGGAGGAAAGAATTGCTTTTTGTGAAGGTTCATTGAAGGTGCTAACAAATTATCTAATATCATGCCAGAAGGCCAGCAGGATACTGTTAAAGTAATTGGAGGTATTTGGGATGGCACAAAATAAAAATCAAGTTGGTTATCGTGTTTATTGTAAATACTGAAAAGGATGATAATTTTTACAGCAAGACGAAAAGAAAAACAATAGTTTTCTTTCATGGATCCTGCCATCGTACTTATGAAAAGCTTGCAGGAGATTTTATAGAATGAAACATATTTTATTTGTTGCGTTTGTTATGCTTATATTAGCGATTATATCAGATAAGGAAGAATAACATGGAAAAAGTTGGTGAAATTATTTATGACAGGGACAGCTTGCTGGAATCACTAGATAGAATGAAAAATTTATTAGAGTTATGTATAAATAATGAAGTAGATGAAGATGCTAAAAAATCCATCTTCAAAGCTTTTAATTATAATGCAGAGTATGTAGAAGCTACTTATGATTATCTAGTATCACGATTGCAGCACAGTGAAACGGAGAGATTTAAGCTATGAATTTAAAGACAGTTATTGATGTTTGTGAAATCAGACAAAGAGCTGGAAGAAGTTGCAGGGATTGTTCCTATTATGGTAAAACCTGTAACCATGCCAAAAAAATTCTAAAGGTTGAAAAACCTTTTGAATATACCCAGAACATAAATAAGGAGGAAAATTAAAATGAAGGGTAAGACAACAGCAAAAGAAACCAATGTTACTTATGAGGTAGAGGTAACAAGAGCAAAGGAAATTAAGGATGGAACAGTTGCTTTTGATATGAAGGTAAACGGAGTTACGATTTACGGTTGTTTCTATCGTGAGTATACTTCTAAGGAAGGAAAGGAAGGTACAATGATTTCGTTACCAAGCCAGAAGTCAGAGAAGGACGGAAAGTATTATAATCATGTATTCTTCCCAATGACAAAGGAAATCAAGGATAATATTATTGCACAGTTGGAGAAGTTGGTGTAATATGAATTTGTGATTCATTCATAATACCTATAGATATACTATCCATACGCCAAACAAGAGGAGCTTACTTGTAAAAGTAGGCTCTTTTTGTTATGCTAAAGAAAAAAGGAGGTAACAGCATGGATATTAATACTATTACAGGCTAAATTGGTTCTTTAGGTTTTCCTATTGTTTGCTGCATATATTTAGCATACAATCAGCAGAAAACAGCAGAGGCACACAAGGAAGAAATTGACAAGCTACGTGAAACAGTAGAAAACAATACCAAAGTTATGGTTAAAATCTGCGCAAAGCTTGGCCTTGATGAAGATTAGGAGGTGTTTACATGATTTATATTGGAAGCGCCAGAAGCGATGAAAATGGACTATATGTGAATGGTAAAGCTGGAGATCAGACAGGGAAAGAAGTATCTACACAGCAATTTTATTTACATAGCAAAGGATGGTACATCCTAAGAGCAAAGAGTATTACACATGCAAATAAGCTTGCTGATGCAATGCTGATTGCTTGTAATAACAACAATATTGGATATGACCAAAACCAAAGGCTTGGAGTTATTACAAAAGGAATCAATGCAACATCGGCAACAGAATGTGATTGTAGCTCATTGGTTAGAGCTTGTATCATTTATGCATGTGGTGTTGATGTTGGAAACTTTACCACAGCAAATGAGGCTAGTGTATTAGAGAAATCAGGACTTTTTGAAAAGAAGGTTAAGTATTCTAATACAAGCCAGCTCAGAAATGGTGATGTGCTTGTAACATGTGAAAAGGGGCATACAGTAATTGTAGTAAGCGGTGCAGATAATGTTGCGGACACTTGCGCATATTATCCTAGATATACAGGAACTAGCACAAGTATCGTTAATGCACTTGGAGCTGTTGGTGAGAAAAACACTTCTTTTTCCAACAGGTCAAAAATTGCAAAAGAGAATGGTATCACAGGATACATTGGAACAGCTACACAGAACACAAAAATGCTTTCATTATTGAAAGGCGGTATACTTAAGAAATGCAGATAACACTTTATAAGAATTTTAGCAAACGCATAAATTCAACGAAGCGCCCAGAAGGGGGAACAAATGTAAATGTGTATATTAAGGATGATACTTCCATCGAATCACCTACTTTTATTATTGATGGTGTAGACTTGGAAGTTAACTATTGTAGAGCTTTTGGTCATTACTACTATATTAATGATATTGTTGTAGGCAACAATAATATTTATGAGCTTAGATGTACGCAGGATGTGCTTGCGACATATAAGGATGATATTAATGCGCTTAATGCAATGGTTGAATATTCGCAATCAGCTTTTAATGTAATGATTCCAGACAGCAGACTTACAATGACAGATGATGTAGAATTTGGATCTAGTGAGGCTGTAGGTTTTGCAAATACAGCAGGTTCTTTTGTGCTTACTGTTGTTGGTAATGCAGCAGACGCAACGGGCTTTACTGATATTTGGAATATTACAGCATCAGAGCTTGCAGATCTAATTGATTATATGTACACAGATGATGTGTTGGAAAGATTGCAAAAGATTTTTACAAAACCATATGATTGTATTGTATCTTGTAAATGGATCCCTTGGAATATATCGGGAAGTAACAAGCCTATTTATTTAGGCGATACGTTAAGTGGTTCTTTTGGTATTCCATTATCTATTGAAACAAAATCATATACACATGTTACAAGACAGCTTACGATTGTTCGTAGGTATGGTGACTTTAGAGATTATGCACCATACTCAAATTATTTATTGTATCTTCCATTCTATGGTAGCGTAACACTTGATGCAAATAGTCTTGCTGGATTTACTACAATTGATGTAGAAATGGTACTTGATAATATCACAGGAGAAATTCAGTATACTTTGCACAATGGTTCTCATGTGTTTGGGTATTATAGTGCAAATGCTGCTGTTGATATGAACATTGCACAGCTTACAGCAAATGTTGCTGGAGCAGGTGCAGCTATTGCAGGCGGTGCTATCGCAACAGGTGCAGCTATTGCATCAATGGTTGCAACAGGAGGTGCTACAACACCACTTGTTGGTGCAGCACTTGGAGGTGTCGGTTCTATTGTGTCTGGAGCTTCTACTTACTTTACAGACTTACCAAGTACAAAAGGAGGTAATGGTGGCTATGCCAGAGCTATGACAATATTAAAGGAAGGAATTGCAGGTGTAAAAAACTTGCATCTTATCCAGATATCTCACAAGCTATCAATGGCGCCATCTGCTATTGCTTCAAAAGCAGGCAGACCACTTTTTGCCACAAGAACACTTGGAGATCTTAGCGGTTTTGTCAAATGCTCTGGTGCATCTATATCAATAGAAGGCTTAGGCGATGATAAGCAACAGCTTAACGCATGGCTTAATCAAGGTATATATTTGGAATAAATACCGCTTATTGACATTTTAAAATGTAAATAATATAGTTTAATTAAGGGGATGCAAAAGCCACAAAGTAAAAGGTCAGAATTGCGGTGCAATTCGTGGCTAGGTTGACCGCCTGTCGAGCATCCCCTTTTTTTAATAGGTAAAGACATAACGATTAAGGAGGAGAATGCAATGTCAAAATTAGCAGATGTGTTAACACTAGCAAAGGCTGGATACAAGGCAAATGAAATTGCAGAGATGTTGAAGGAAGTTGATACAACACCGGAGCATCTACCAAAAGATCCAGAGCCACAGCCAGAGCCACAGACAGAGCCACAGCCAGAGCCACAGCCAGAGCCATCTGAAAAGGATGTAGAAATTGAAGCATTAAAAGCACAGCTTAAAGCTGCGCAGCAGGACAATATTCGTAAGAATATGCAAGGCACACAGCCTAGTGATGATGACATACTAGCGGATGCAATAAGACGCTTTATGTAATAAACCATTAATTTATAGGAGGAAAAAACAAAATGGCAGAATTTAACGTAAAAGATTGCCATGCATTAATGAATGCGCTTGTAAAGCAGGCAACAGGCCAGCAGGCAATTACTGTTGTAGACTCAAGCTCTTTTGTTAGTGCTGGTCAGCTTGTTTTATCGACAGGCATGGAGTCAGTATTCAATAGTCTTAATATTGTTTTAGGACGATTGATTGTAGCTTCACGTCCATATAAGGCAAAGTTAACCTTGATGGATGCAGAGAACACAGGTGTTTACACAAACAGATTACGCAAGATTTCATTCTATGCAAAGGATGCACTTGCATCTGGTGCTTTTAACACCAACTTATTTACAAATCTTGCTGAAGGTTTCACAGCTGGTCAGAACGAAGATGCAGAAGGTGCAGCACGTTCTACCAAGTCACAGTGGGAACAGCATCAGCAGCCATCACTTGAAATGAATTTTGGAAATTCAGCAACATGGCAGGATTGCATTACTATGTACGAAGTACAGGTACAGCAGGCATTCAGAAATGAAGCAGAATTTGCACAGTTTATTGCTGGATACTTACAGGAGCATGCAAACGATATTGAGAGCCAGAGAGAGGCTTGGAACAGAATGGCACTCCTTAACAAGATTGCATCTGTATATGATATGTCAACTGTAATGTCTGGATCAGTTGTAAATCTTACCGCTGGATTCAATGCAAAATTTGGTACTTCTTATACTTCAGAAGAGTTAAGAACAACTTACCTTAAGGACTTCCTTGCTTATTTTGTTTCAGAATTTAAGCTTACTTCTAAGCGTATGACAGAGCGAAGCAAAAACTTCCATTGGTCACCTGCTAAGACAGTTGGCGGTGAGTCTTATTCACTGTTGCGTCACACCCCATACGACAGACAGCGTGTATATCTGTTCTCAGACCTTTTCACAGAGGCTGAAAGCCTTGTATTGCCACAGATTTTCAATCCAGAGTTTCTTGACATCAATACACAGTATGAGGAAGTAACATATTGGCAGAGCGAAACAACCGCTGAAGATCGTGCAAAGATTAAGGTTGTACCTGCTGTTACTGATACAGAAACAGGATTGCAGAAGGCAGGCGCAGAAGTATCACTTGACTATGTTGTTGGTATGATTACCGATACAGATGGTCTTATGACCAACATGCAGCTTGATACAACAGCAACAACACCACTTGAAGCGCGTAAGCTTTACAGAAACACTTGGAATACTTTCCTTAAGGGTGTTATTTCTGATAATACAGAAAACGCTGTTATTTTCATCATGGCAGATCCAGTTGCTTAGTCGCTGTTTCTTTACCTAGGGGATAGAGCAATCTATCCCCATTTTCAAATAAGGAGGAAATTATCATGTATAATCCATATGCAAAAGGAAGATGGTACCGTATTTTCATGGAATCAGATGGTACTACACAAACTATCGTTGAGGATGACTTAGGAGTGACATTGAATGGTAACAACATAAATGCACCAAAGGATTTCCATATTGTAGACACAAAGTATGATATTAATTGTGTAGCGCACTCAGGTACCGCAAACATGGCTATTGATTTAATCGGATATGCTGATGGTACAGAAGGTGTTGCTGGTCCTGTACCAAAAGCATTTGATTGGGCATATATCTATGTATTTGGTTACTTCAACTAGGAGGTTTATTGATGCATTACATACCACTTAATTATGAACAGATTAATGTGGCAGCAGGCACGTATACACCGTCTACGAATAAGAACGTAAATAACAAAACCTTCCAATATTGGGAGCGTTCTTTATTCCAGCGTGCTTGTAGTGTCCTACAATTTGAATTGCCAGAAGAGTGGCAAGGATCTGTAAGGGATTTCTTTTATTTTTGCTTATTTAAGTATGGTTATCTTGCTGTATTCCAGACGGAGGAATTAGGGAAAGTATTCCAGCCATGTACATTAAATGGTTATGACTTTTACTATCAGCCTGTAACAGCTCAGATAAGCAATCCAAAATATAACGCAAATCTTGAAATTGGAAAAGATTGTGAGCTTATTAAGCTATGCCCAGATTACTTTGGTATATGGGATGTAATCAGCTACTATGCGGAAAAATTATCATTACTTGATAATGCGATTAATATGTCACTTATCAATAATAAATTTGCTTTTCTAATTGGTGCTAGAAATAAAACAGCTGGTGAAGCATTAAAGAAAATGCTTGACAAAATCAATCGTGGTGAGCCTGCTGTAATTTATGATATGAAGCTTTTAAATGATCCGCAGGATAAGGCTGAGCCATGGCAATTCATGGAGCGTAAAAACCTAAAGGAAAGTTATCTTACATCTGACCAATTAATGGACATGCAAACAATCCTTAATGCCTTTGACGCAGAAATCGGAATACCAACTGTTCCTTATCAGATAAAGGAAAGAATGGTAACAAGCGAAGCTGAAAGCAGAACTATTGATGCTACAAGTAGAAGTGTTGTATGGTTCGATACTATTTCATCGTCACTTGTTAATGTTAACAAGCACTTTGATTTAAATATTTCAGTTTCACTCAGATACACCGAAGAACAGGAGGAAGTGCAAAATGAGTAGTGCAAAACTTACCTTATATGGTATGAATTACTATTATTCGCAAAGAGGTCAAAGCCTTTTTGACTTGCTTACTGTTCTAGAAGGACTTGATAAGGAAACTTTAGTTGATAATATCCTGTTACGTGGTGCAGAATTTGAAGTTATTTATAGTGATGGTGATTTTATGCGTGAGGCTGTTGGAGCTTGGAGCAGAAAATGGCAGCGCACTATGGAAAAATGGATAAAAGCCTTATCGCTGGAATACAATCCTATTGAAAACTATGATAGGATGGAAGAATGGACAACAACAGATGATGGACATATTGAAGGTGAAAACCACAGCGGAGGAAAT
Source organism: Candidatus Colivivens equi (assembly GCA_018066015.1). Classification (GTDB taxonomy): domain Bacteria; phylum Bacteroidota; class Bacteroidia; order Bacteroidales; family Bacteroidaceae; genus Colivivens; species Colivivens equi. The sequence continues at coordinate 2,108 of JAGHSE010000044.1, read as the reverse complement.
ACTAACACATCATCAAATGTGTCCGCATTTAATAGCGATTCAATGAGGCCAGATACATCAAGCTACGCACACACAGACAGTGATGCAAACTCTAAAACAGACACAAACAATACAAATATAAGAACAGGTAGAGCGCATGGTAATGTTGGTGTCACCACTTCACAGCAGATGGTGCAATCAGAACTAGATCTTGCAAAATGGAATATTTACGAGGAGCTAACATACTTGTTTTTAGGTGAGTTTGTGATACCATTATATTAAGGAGGTGCATAACATGGGATTTATACAAAAATATCCTTATACTGATTTCCATGAACTAAATCTGGATTGGGTTCTTGCTAAATTCAAGGAATTTGAAGATAGGCTTGATAATGTCCAGCTTACAATCTTGGATCAGATTAAGGAATATACTGATGGAAGAATTGCAGAAATTCAGACACAGGTTGATGGTCTTAAGACCGATATTGATTCATTTGAACGACAGGTTGAAGCACAGCTTGCAACAGTAGATGCAAGATACGATACTTTTGTCGGTGAAGTAAGAGCACAGTTGCAGCTCCTTCGTGCAGAAGTTGACCATTTTGATGAAGTTATCAGAAGTGATATTGCACAGGTCAATGAAAGAACTGATGCTGCTATTGCACAAAACAACGAATATTTGTTAGAAGAAATTGGAAAAGGTATCATTAATGTTAAGGTACTTAATTACTTTACAGGTGAATACGTAACCATCCAGCAGATGTTCGACTATTTGGCTAACTTCCATTTAGAGAATGCAATCACAGTTAATCAGCTTATATCACGTGATAAGACCTATATAGAGCTTATTGCTTACGATATGAGCTACACAGAATTAGCCGTTAATGGCGGAACAATTATACAGTAGGAGGATTGAGTAAATGACTAATACAACAAACTATGATCTTATTCTTGTTGAAGGTTCTGACAAGGTAAATCCTTTAACACAGGTTAATCCAAACTTTGAAGTTATCGATGCAGAAATGAAAAAGAATAAGGATGCTGGAGTATCAACAGCTACGGAGCTTTTAACAGGTTCTATTCATGGATTGCAGAGAGTAAATGCAGATGCTTCAATGTTCAGATTTACAGCAACTTCAAACTATACAGCAGGTGATACTTTCACTGTTGATGGTATTCAGGTAACAGCCTTAACACCAACAGGTGAAGCACTTGGTGATGGTGCTTATATTATCGGTTCAGAGGTTCTTTGCTGCTTAAAGGGAACACTTCTTACAATGTTCTTATCTGGTGGCACTGTTACAACAGCAGACAATGCGCTTAAGCTTGGCGGAGAAGATCCAGAATATTATGGAAAAGCAACAGATGTTGCACAGGCACAGAGTACAGCAAGCGCAGCAGGTGTACTTGCTAATAGTGTGCAGACACAGGTGACTGAATTAAAGGAAGATTTAGGTTTCGATGAACTATGGTCTAATGTTGAAGCATCATCAATTACAACAGGCACAACAATTGCTATTCCAAACTTATCTGATTATAAAACACTTAGATTTGTCGGTGATTCAGTACCCGGTGCTTGGAGTGCTACTTTCTCAGAGGATGTTGGTACTCAAATTTGGGCGCCTGGTGTACAGCAATCAATTACACCTGTATTAGTTGGAAAATCACCATATCAGGGTGCAAATGAATTTGCTTGGAGAGGTGTTACAATAAACTTTGCAACAAACCAAATTATATTTGGGCAGGGTTATGTAACAGGTGCCGCATCAAATGCTGCAATGATGGTAAGAAAAATCTACGGACAGAAATACTAATGCTATACGAAAAAAGCACAAAAGTATATTGTTGCTGCGGTCAGTATATTGTGCCAGATAAAGCGGTAGCAGATAGGTCAATTATTTGTCCTAGATGCGGTCAGAAGCTTGATAAACCATTAAAGGTACCAAGTGTTGTAAGAGTTAAAAAGTAAATAACTAGAGCCTATCAGTTTATTCTGGTAGGCTCTTTTATTTCCCGCAGCATCCTGGTCTTACCGGCGGAGATCTCGTGAAACATCGAACATGTGTTCGCCTAATGTTTCACGTGAAACATTTTGGGGTAGGGACGATTTTTTGTCCGTCCTTCTTATC
>JAGHSE010000432.1 GCA_018066015.1 Candidatus Colivivens equi | reverse complement strand
GAATTATTATTGGTATTTTAGCTGGTTTTATAGCATCAAAACTGACCGGCGGTCAGGGAAAAGGTTGTTTAGTTGACTGTTTCCTTGGAATAGTTGGTGGAGCTGTCGGTAGCTGGGTGTTTGATCTTTTGAACATCTATACAGATTCTGGTTTTATGGGTGAGCTCATTACTGGAGTTGTAGGTGCTGTTCTTGTATTATGGATCTGGAAAAGAATATCATAAACAAGTTTTTATCTAATCCCTCATTTTCTTTATTCTTCAAACAAATAAAGAGATTTGCAGGTGTTATCCTGACAGGGTTACTGTCAGGAGCACTTTTGTTGTGGGTTGTCGTCAAATATGACACATGGTTTGGTAATCCTAATGAAGAACCTTATCTTGGTCTTACAGAGCCTGGAAGAGTTCTATTGACATTTGGTGATGAAAACGAAATGAGCCGAAATGTCAGTTGGGCGGGTAATTCTATGCTTCAGGATGCCTATCTGGAATTAATAGACCAGAATGAAAAAGATACAACTGTCATCAGTGCTGAAGGAGAAGTTTTTAAATCCAGAAGTGGAGAGATGGCATATTATCATGCCAAACTACGTAATCTAAAAGAAGGAACTTCATATCAATATCGTGCTGTAACGGCTGGAACTCCTTCTGCATGGTATAATTTCAAAACACCAATTAAAGACCGTAAGAACTATTCCTTTCTTTATATCGGCGATGTTCAGGATTCTATAGGAGGATCAGCAAACTGCATGCTAAGAGAAGTCTGGGAAAGAAATGCAGATAGTGAATTTCTACTTTGTACAGGAGACTTGATTGAACGCCCTATGGATAGCTATTGGCAAGAAATGTCAAATACATTAGATTCTATTGGTCAGACCTTGCCAATTTTAAATGCTGCTGGTAATCACGATTATCTTAAAGCCCCTATTTACCAACTAGAAAAAAGATTTAGTCTGGTATTCTCTTATTTTTTAGATTCTAAAGTGGATGATAATCAAGTCTACACTTTAAAATACAAAGACATTCAATTCTTTGTGTTAGATGGAACTAGAGAATTTCTGTTTTTGCCAAAGCAGCGTACCTGGCTTCAGATGCAACTGATGAATAGCCATGCAAAATGGAAGATTGTAGTCATTCATCATCCACTTTATTCTGTTCGAGGTGAATCAAAAAACATTATTCAACGTTGGTTTTTCAATGATTTGCTGGAGGAATACCATGTAGACTTGGTTCTCCAGGGACATGAGCATGCTTACGCACGTACTACAAGATTGGATCAAAGCGGCAAACAGCAGACTCCTGTCTATCTAATTAGTCATTGTTCAAACAAGAACTATTTGATTCAATTTGATGATAACTTCCAAAAATTCGGATCTGGCAGCAAATATTACCAAAAAATTACTGTTCACGGAGATTCTTTAGGTATTTCTGCCAGAGATGCAGATACGCATGCCTTATATGATTCTCTCCTTTTGGTCAACAAAAATGGAATTACACAAGTTATAGACAAGGGTCTAAAAATTAAGGAGAGTGTTGAATTTAGAGGCGAAGCAAAATCTAAGAAGGAAAAAGAATTCATTCAAAAAATCAAAGACTACAAAAAGAATCATCCAAACCGATTCTAATCATGACTATTAAGCGAAGTATTTTATCCTCAATCCTTGCACTGGCCTACAATCTGGTTCTTGTATACGTTATCTACTTTTTATGTAGAGCAATTTATCTTTTCGAGAACTGGTCTGCATTTTCTGAAGGTTTAGGAGCATTATCTTTCAATAACGTATTGAACGGATGTTTTAAGTTTGATACATCGGCAATACTATACACCAATGCGTTCTATGCTATCATGATGCTTTTGCCTCTTGGTGTTAAGGAAAACATTTCCTACCAGAAAATTGCTAAATGGATCTTTCTGCTCGTAAACAGTATAGCTGTAATTGTCAATCTTTGTGATGCTGTTTATTTTCAATATACAGGTAGAAGAACCACTGTATCTGTATTTCAAGAATTTAGTAATGATAACAACATTCTTGATGTATTCGGTATAGAACTTGTGAGACACTGGTATCTATTTTTAGCAGGTATATTAC
>JAGHSE010000176.1 GCA_018066015.1 Candidatus Colivivens equi | reverse complement strand
CGGGAAGCGGCTCAAATGCCGCTACGCAAACTTACGAGTTCTAATCGAAAAATAATTTTCGCCTTGTAACTAATTGATTTTTAATTTATAAAACCGTCTTAGAGATTTATTCTCCGGACACTAATGAATATGCATGTCCATTCATACAAGTCTTCATGTTGTGCATACTATCTTCATCATGGTCCGTAACGTCCTCTAAGGACTGCTTCTGAGCCTTGCAATACGGGCATTCATCCCCCTGATAGTAATGTCCTTTCTGACAATGTTTAAATGTATAGTCGAAGTTGCTTTTTGATCCCATTATCAAGCGTTTATTGTTCCCTTACTACAAAATCGATTATATAGTCTTGTACGCTTCCACCGCTAAATGTCCCACCGACAGCAATCGATTTATGCGGACTTGCGACTTTGCTGAACTTCAGCCAGCCATTATATGAAGTTCTTATTCTTCCCGCAACCACCAAACTGCACTCGCTGATATTCCGAATATTCAAACAGTTAACACCGCCCCATCCATCATCGGCAAGTGAACAAATGATACAATCACCATATTGACCGTCAGAAACGACATTCATTCCCAAAGAATTCACATAACTCAATTTCCATCCACTCTCGTTATGCGAGTAGCTGATTTTTAGTTGGGTGTCATAATAATAATTATCACCTCCTTTGAGATGGCAGGATGCAACCGCTGTATAGCTGTTTCCATCATCAACGAGTATGTCTTCTATGTTGAAAAAAGATATGGAATTGTTCTTTATCTCGTATGTCCAATCTTTTTCATGATATCCATCCGATACACCTTCAGATAGCGTGTGACCTATCAAATCATACTGAATGTGGTCTGCTGTGGGTTTTGCGTTGGTTCTTTGGGTATGAGATTTCTTTGACTTAACAATGTCTTTCTTTAACTCAGTAAATTCATCCACCACATCATTTAGAGAGTCCAAAATTTTATCGTCAATGGGCATTAATTGTCTGCTCCAATTGTCGTTCAGCACAACAATTTTGCCGGACGAATCTGCTATATACCATACTAGGTATGACACACAGTCACTGGAAGAGTTAAACCTCATCATAAGTGCTCCATAAGTAAAGGTTTCGTTATCTATTTCCTTTATTTTATGGAACGAATCATAATATTCAAGACTTGTCCAATCAATGCCATAACGATTCCCAGATTGTTCTATTTCTTTCCACATCTCAAATGCAACGTCCCTATCAATATTATCGGACCATAAATTATTAAATGACGCCGGCATTTTTGAATGGCCAAATTCTTTTAATGAATTGATTATTGCACGTTCTGTCTTTGGTTCAGAGTTATAGTTGTAATAAATACCTAAACCGACACAAGCCAATAATACAATCCCGACAGCTATCATTGTAATCCAAAACGGCTTCCAGCTCTTATTTATCATAGGGACACCGACATATTGTTGCCACGGGAGTGTTGTATTTCCAATTCGGATTACATCCGTCTTGTTCAATCGAACTTTACTGGATATTCTTCTCCCGTTGACGAAAGTGCCATTCTTTGAGTTTAAATCAACACAATAACACGAACCATCATCAGAAACAATCATTTGAAGGTGTGTTCTCCCTACATATGGATCGTTGATGATAATATCACATTCGGAACTGCGGCCTATGGTAATAATTTTCATTTCACACGTGAATCGTTAATTTTTATTCAAATGTTTGTGTTAGAGATAGAAAGTCAAAATCGCTTCACCCAGGCCAATAATATCACCACTTCTCAATATGGCTCGCTCAGCGAAGCATCCGTTTATGATTACTTTGTTGGTACTCTTTTGGTCAAGAATCTCAAAAGCACTACCATTGAAAACGATTTTTGCATGATGGCGAGAAACCATATCATTGCTCAATATCAAATCATTGTCCTGTTCTCTGCCAATCGAAGTTTCCGGACTATTAATTTCATATGTAAAGGAATTTGACCCGACTTGACACTTTAAACGAGGATATAAGTTCTTTACCGCCATCAAACGGCGCAACTTCTCTTCTTCTTCCTTTCTTTTTTTGCCCTCATATTCTTGACGAGCTTTGTTCTCCATAGCGCGTCGATTATTTTCAGCCTCCTCCTTGTCTTTTATGCGACGTTGTTCCAGTTCTTGTAGTTCCCGCTGATTTTGGGAAGCATTCTTTTTTGTACGGCAAATGAACAGTAGTGCTCCAATAATGATAGCAACGAAAATAACCCCGATTAATATGCTCCACCACGGATATGTTGATATCCAACTCCAAAGTGTATGTTGTGGGGGAATCAATTGCTCCTGTATTTCATCGCCACCGACAGAAAGCACAATTGTGCGAGCTTCTGTGCCTCGCTCCGCATTTGAGGTGAACGTAACTTTATAATCATGACCCTGGTACCTTTTACTAATCTGAGGGTATAAATTCTTCAATGCAGTTACTGCCGTTGTAGCATCTTTGTAGGAGTTAAAGCCTCCAAATGTGCTCTTGGCAAATCCTTCAGCTTCTGGAGCAACGCCAGATTTTAAATAATATTGGAAAATATATACAGGGATGTGTAACTGCTGCGCTTTCAATAGAACCTGAACTTCGGAATCAGAACCGGAATTCTTCATTGAGTACCCGGACGTGAAGACGATGATTGCTTTTGTTTTTTCGGATGCCAATAATTCCATTCCCTCTCTAACAGCTCCATACATATCGGATCTATTGGGAAAATCGGAATAATGCTCAGCACTATGCGAATAACCGTTTATTGCAGATATAATGCGCTCCTTATCATTCGTGAAGCCATTCGTCAGATCCTTTAATGCAGATGGAGTATTTTTTCGACGATTAAATACCGAAACAGCAAATTTATCGTTCGATGAAATTTCGGCGCTACTGAAAAAACCTGTCAGTACTTTTTTTGTGAAATCAAATTGCTCATATCCATTATGAGCCATATCCTCCCACAAGAATAGGATAGTTGGTGGCAAGTTGACCACAGCGTCTTGACACAACTGGACATCAAAATCCAAGTTTTTTCCGGATTCTTTTAAATGCCAAAAATCGTCTTTATCCAATACCTCCGGATTATTGCTATGATAGACAAAAGAAACTTTTGGGAAGTCACTGACATTGAATCCGTCTTCAACTGCTCCAGAATGTTGCGCTAGAAGATTGCTTGTTATCAATATAGAAAACAGGACAATCCATTTTTTGCATTGCACTTTCATATTCGTTTTGTGGAATTTATAGGGATGTGCGGAATTTAAACACGGTGCTTCCCATACGGATTATGTCTCCGTCTTGTAGATAATGTGGCTCGAGTTCTATATCTTCGTCGTTTACAAAAGTTCCATGTGATGACTGGCTATCAGTTAATGAATATTTGTTTGCGCGGAATAGAAGAACAGCATGTTTCCCAGACATCCGACCATCATTGACGGTGATATTGCAATCTGCGTCACGACCAATTACATTTCTGCCTTCGTATAATTTGAAGTCAACTCCCAGTTCATCAAAAGAATATGTTACAAGCCAGCCTACTAATTTTCGCCCGTATTGAGGCCTTTTTTCATTTGACTGTGACTGGCCAGAAGAGTCAGTGTCTTCATCCCCAAAAACTGTTCGGCTATAACTTGCGCCTGGATTCTGTTTTCTTCCGACAACAGTTTCCTGCCCGTCATTGATCGTTGTTTTAGTCCCGAAATTAGAATTACCACCACCCATCGTTTCTGTCGGCTGCTCGTCTCCACCGCCAACAAATGCTTCTGTTTTTAATGATGTCGCATTTCCTGCATGATTGTCGGACTTGCAATAAGGGCAAAATGCTCCTTGATAATAATGTCCATTGGGACACTGCTTGAATTCTCCCTGCATAATAATTGATAGGTATTAACCATTTATATGCCCGGCAACTGCCCCAATCCGAACGGATATAAAAAAGACGTGGGAGTTTTACTCTTGCTTACCCTGAACTCAGGCCTTCGCTGCCTTCTTGGAGGATAAGCAACGTAGCTAGCCCACGTCAGGGATGATATACAGAACTATCTGCGCTAGAAAGACAGCGCAAATGACCGAATCGTCATCACTGCATAGGACGCTCCCGTTGCCGCATCTTCTCCAAGATCAAATTGCGAAGTTTGAGTTCAGAAGATAAACGTCAAGTAACGTCTGTATGTCTTTTGCCCACCCAACCCTGCAACCAGTTCCCAGAAATAAAAAGTCTCCGGAAAATCCGGCCGCTGGGCTAGCTAAGTAAACGCAAATATACGAATAAATCGTAATATCTCGCAAAATATCGAAGGATGTGTTTGTTACAGGCCCCGAAAATAGGCCAAATTGGAAAATATCCCTTACTTTGTAACCGGAATCGGTGGCTGCCTGAATTTTTATGCAGTACTATGACAATTCTTATCGACAATGGACACGGTTCCGACACTCCCGGCAAGCGCAGTCCCGATGGTCTCTTCCGTGAATACTCCTACACTCGTGAAATCGCCCGCCG
>JAGHSE010000167.1 GCA_018066015.1 Candidatus Colivivens equi | reverse complement strand
GTGTATTAGCAAATAATATTGTAAATTTGTAAGTTAGAATGGCTGAAAAATATATTTTACTATTGTTGCATAATTCAATAGTTTAATACATCATCAGTTTATTGAAAATTTACATTTTTTTGTGCATTTGCGCAAGTTGAAAAAAAAGAGTGAATAGTGATAAATATGAAAAAAATTGTCAATATTGCATTGTTACTTTTGGTATTTGTGCCAATGGCGTTGGTAGCACGTCCTAATCCAAAATTCTTTATTTATATTTGTTTCGGACAATCTAATATGGAAGCTGGTGCTATTCCTGCTGAACAAGATCGTGATTTTAATAATCCGCGTTTCAAATTCATGGCAGCGGCTGATATGCCTCGCTACCAAAGAACTATTGGGCATTGGTACACTGCAGTTCCGCCAATTTGTCGCGAAAGCAACAATATGGGACCAGTAGATTTCTTTGGACGTAAAATGATTGAAAATTTGCCAGAAGACTATTCTGTTGGTGTAATCAATGTAAGTGTAGCTGGTGCAAAGATAGAACTGTGGGATAAGGATTCCTACAAGGAATATATAGATAACGAACGTGACTGGATGAAGGACATCGTAAAGAGTTATGATGGTAATCCATATAAGCGTTTGGTTGATATGGCACGTATAGCCCAGAAGGATGGTGTCATCAAGGGTATGTTGCTCCATCAAGGCGAATCAAATTCTGACGATCCCAAATGGCCAGAGAAGGTAAAGAAAATATATATGGATCTGTGCAAAGATTTAAAGTTAAAACCTCAGAATGTGCCATTATTGGCTGGAGAATTAAAAAGTAAGGAACAGGGTGGGGTTTGTTATGCTTTTAACGACAATATTCTTCCTAACTTGCCAAAGGTGTTGCCTAATTCATATATCATATCTTCATTAGGATGTCAATCTACAGGTGACCAATTCCATTTCAATACAGAAGGAATGCGCCTTATGGGTTATCGCATGGCTGACAAGATGCTTCAGCTTCAGGGTTTCACCAAAGAACCTAAAAGAATAGTTAGCCTCACAACTGCAAAGAAAGGTATTGAAATAAGTCCTATTCTAAGTGGCATTTTCTTTGAAGACATCAATCAGTCACTTGATGGAGGTATTTGTGCACAACTTATTCAAAATAACTCTTTTCAAGCATACAACGTACCAGATGGACCTGCAAATGAGTTCTCGCGTTCTGATACTATATTCTTTGGATGGACAGTAGTAAAAGGTGCTGGCAGTAATGGATTTGCAAAGGTAGTCAATGACCATCCACTTCGTACCCTTATTCGTCATTATGATTATGATACAAAAGATAAATATGATGATGAATGGAGATACCAACAATATTGTGTACGTTTTGACATAAAGGACGCAGGTCAAGGATTTGGTATTGCTGCAAATGGATATGGTATTGAACCTTATACTCAAAGACGTGGTGCTATATATTCAGACAACACTCAAAAACCCTCAATACCAGCAGAGGCTAATGTCAGTTATGACCTTGGACTATATCTACAAGGTGAAAAGTATGTCGGTAATATAAAGATATACTTAGAGGACAATTACGGAAAAATTAATTCCAATGTAATAACTATAAGCAATCTAACAGATAGTTGGAAAAAATATACTGGTCAGCTAAAAGCTGAACGCTCAGTAGATTCTCGTCTTGCTATTGTGGCTGATGCAAGTGGCGTGTTCTATCTTGATTTCGTAACCTTGCTTCCAGAAGCTTCAAAATTGTGGAACAATGGCAAAAATGGCCCTTTCCGCAAGGATTTGCTTGATGCACTTGCTGATTTGCATCCTAAGTTTATGCGATTCCCTGGTGGTTGTGCATCTGAAGGTCCAAATTATCAAGGACAAGTATTTTGGAAAAATAGTATTGGCGACCCTGAAGAAAGACTCGGATTCAGAAACCATTGGGGGTATTGGACATCTCAGTATGTAGGCTTCTATGAATATTTTCTCATGGCAGAAGCTTTAGGTGCAACTCCGTTGCCTGTATTGAATAATGGTGTGACATGTCAGTTTGCTGGCCATTCTTATGTAGCTCCTCTTGATACTGAAACTGACAAACAAAGATTTTATGATATTTATGTAAAGGATGCACTAGACTTAATAGAATTCTGTAATGGTGATGCTTCAACCGAATGGGGTAGCAAGCGTGTGAAGATGGGACATCCAGCTCCGTTTAACTTAAAATTCCTAGGTATTGGAAATGAAAATAGTGGTCCTCAGTTCTGGGAAAGATTTGACATTATATATAATGCCGTAACGGAAAAATATCCTGATATTATCATAATATCAACTGCAGGTGCTTCAGATGCTGGACGTGAGTTCAATGCTAACTACGAACAAATTGATACTAAATATCCTAATACTTATGTAGATGAACATTATTATAAGAATGATAAGTGGTTCTATACTCATCTGGACCGTTACAATGTAGGTAAAGTGCGTGGGGGAAAAAATATTACATATGACCGAACACGTCCTACTCGCGTATTTGTAGGTGAGTTTGCGAACAATAGCACAAACAATGCCTATGCATCTGCTTTGGCAGAAGCAGCATATTGGACAGGACTCGAACGCAACTCAGACATTGTAGCAATGGCTGCTTATGCTCCATTATTATGTAAGAAAGGATTTAACAAGTGGAATTCTAATCTGATATGGTTTGACAATCGTGGCTTGTGGCGTTCATGTAATTATTACTATCAGCTATTATTTTCTGAGGCAGGTGACCATGCATTTGAGATGTCGGAAGTCATGGATGGCGAAAATATAGATAGTCTCGTTTATACATCACCTACTATTGATTCAAAGACTGGTGATATATATGTGAAATTTGTCAATGCTGAACAAATGGACAAGTCTATCATGATAAACCTTGATAACGGTGATACATATATGGTTGAATTTAAATTTATATCTTCTCATGATACGTCTGTTAAGAATCAAGGTAGTCAAAATCATTATTCAAGTTATGTAGAAGAGAAACCTCAATCAAGTCAGTCACGCAATGGTAGCGATGTCGGATTGCCTCCTGGTGGTTTCCGCTTCCCAGGTTTTACTAGACGTTTTACTTATGACGAGACTGTGGTTCCTCATTCTCGCAATCTGGGTGAAGTCTCAAAGTCGTTCTCATTTACTCTACCTGAGAATTCTGTAGGCATATTGCACTTGATTAAGCAATGAATCTGCAACTTTTTTTTATATTTTTTATATTTTTGTTTTAAACCTTTTAAATCGATTTGTGTCAAATAACTCAGAAATATATTTCAAAATTATACAATGAAAAGATTATTTACATTCACAATGTTGTGTATGTTGGCCTTGATTACGGTCAACGCACAGACAAACTCTTCTACAGGTAAGAAGTTGACAAAAGCCAATGTAACAGGCTTTGTAAAGGATTCAGAGGGCGGTGAAGCCCTCGTGCGTGCAACAATTCAAATCATGACACCAGACACGGCGCATTTAGCATTTGGTGGAGTAACTAACAACATGGGTGGTTACACTATTAAGAACGTGACAGAAGGTGATTATGTAGTAAAGATTTCCTATTTGGGTTATCATGATTTCTATCGTGCAATTACAGTTAAGAACAAAGCAACTATCCACAACGTAGGAACAGTGTTGCTCACACCTAACTCTGTTATGCTCGCTGATGCAGTTGTAACAGGTAAGTTGCCACAGATGGAAGTAAAGGAAGATACCATCGTATTTAATGCCGATGCATTCAAGACTCCAGAAGGAAGTGTGCTTGAAGACCTTATCAAGAAACTTCCAGGTGCTCAGGTTGATAACAATGGTGACATCACAATCAATGGTAAGAAAATTTCTAAGATACTCGTAGGTGGTAAAGAATTCTTCGGCAACGATAAGCAAATGTCAATGAAGAACTTGCCAACTGAAATCATTGACCGAATCAGTACATACGACAAGGCTTCAGATCAAGAACGTTTGACAGGTATTCAGGATGGTCAAGAAGAAACTGTCATTGACCTTACTATTAAGAAAGGTATGCAGAAAGGTTGGTTTGGAAATATCAGTGCTGGTGTAGGTACTGAGGAACAGTTTGCAAACCGTATCATGATTAACCGTTTCCAAGACAATGCTCAGGCTTCAATCATTGGTAACCTCAACTCAAATGGAGGTGGTGGCATGGGTATGGGCCGTGGCGCTTCAGGTAAGAGTTTGCAAGGAAGTGTTGGTGCCAATATTGTAGTGTCAAAAGACGATAAATACGAAATTGGTGGTAACTTACGTTATAATAGTAGTAACCGCAAGAATAACAACCGCAGTGCTTCAGAACGCTATGTGACTACGGATGCACATACATTCAGCGACCAATTAAGTAAGAATGAAAATTTCAGCGACCAAGGTAATGCTGAATTTAAGATTGAAGTACAAGTTGACTCATTTACTACAATGCTCATTCGTCCTGTAGTAGGACTCGGCAATTCAGGCTCAAATAGTACAGGTTTGAGTGCAACATATAATGCAGATCCATATCTATTTAACCAAATTACTAACCCGCTCAATCAGTGGGATACTATTGAGGCTCTTATGGATACTGCCATTGTAAACCATGGTACATCGGCTAACAAGAATAGAAGTGATAGCAAGAACGCAAGTGCAAACTTCACTCTCAGTCATCGTTACAAGAATAAGAAACAAAGAAACCTCTCAATCAATGGTAGCTTTAACTATACCAAGAATGACGGTCCTAGTTTCAATGCTTCAAACACTAAATATTATCAAGTACGCTCATTGATGCCTAATGATACTATCTATCGTTATCGTACATCTCCAAATCATAACACTTCATTTGGATTGGGTGCTACTTTCAGTGAACCAATTGCAACAAACCTCATTTTGCAATTTACTTATAATTTCCAACACAGCAACCGCAAGAGCGACAACGATACATACGACATGGGTTCAGCAAATAAAGCAGGACTTCCAATGCCTACTGCAGTACAGCATGCTGCAATGGTTGATAGTCTTGCAAGCTTGCTTGGTTATCTTCCTGACAACTACTTCGAATACTATGACTCTGACTTGAGTAATTACAATAGAGATATTAATGATAATCATAATATCAATCTTCAGTTGCGTTGGAATAGCAGTTTCATCACTTCTTCTATCGGTGTGCAGTTACAACCACAGCGTCAGCACTTGGAAATGAAGTACATGGGTAAGGATATCGACACAACTCGCACATTCCTTCGTGTATCTCCTACTATCAACTTCCGTTATCGTTTCAATCGTCAGAATCAGTTGAACTTTACTTATCGTGGTAATATGCAGCAACCATCAATCACAGACATGATTGACATGACTGATGATAGCAACCCTCTTAATATCCGTAAGGGTAATCCAAGTTTGAAGCCTTCATTCTCTAACAACTTCAATATTGGATGGAACGACTACATTACAGCAACAATGCAGACATTGTTCGCAAACTTCTCATTCAGCAACACTATGAATAGCATCAGTAGCCGTACTACTTACTATAAGGAGACTGGTAAGTCAATTACTCAACCTGAAAACATCAATGGTAACTGGAATATCAATGGTAGTTTCGGATTTAATACTCCGCTCTTCGCTAACGAACGATTCATGCTCAACTCTTCTATCAATACTGGTTATAATAACAATGTTAGTTTCTTGCATCAGTTGAAGAAAGGTTCATTCTCAGAGTATGAAGATTTCAAGAATACAACTAATAACCTTACACTTGGTGGAAACCTCAGTATAACTTATCGTACAGAATTCTGGGATATCCGTGCAAATGGACGTATTAACTATCGTCATCAAGATAATAAGTATCTTGAAGTTACAAGTCCAAATACTTACGACTTTAGTTACGGAATTGAAGGTAATGGTAACTGGGACAATGGTTGGGGATGTGCTACAAACTTTAGTATCAGTAGCCGCCGTGGTTATGCATCAAGTGATGCAAATACTAACGAAGTTGTATGGAATGCTCAGGTAAGTTATCGTTTCCTCAAAGGACGTGCTGCAACAGTTAGTCTTCAGGCATTTGATATCTTGAACCAACGTAGCAACTTTAGCCGTGCGATTAGTGCAAATGGACGTTCTGATACATGGACAGAATCAATCAACAACTACTATATGCTTACTTTCCAATATCGTTTCAACTTCTTCGGTTCAGCATCAGGACGTCGTGAACTCCGTGCTCAGCGTAGAGGTATGGGTGGCGGAATGATGGGCGGTGGTGTGCCAATGTTCTAAACCGACATTCAGAATATATACTCATAACAATCGCAGTCAAAAGCAATGACTGCGATTGTTTTTGTGTTTGTATGTAAAAAATATCTACTATGCAAATGATTAAATCATAACTTTTCATTATATTTGCACTACAAGTCGTAATAATTAATTAATAAGGTCTGCTAACCACTAGCTAATATATGTGAAATATGATAGTCTATCCTAATGCACAAATCAATATTGGTCTGAATGTTACAGAACGCAGACCTGATGGGTATCATAATCTTGAAACTATTTTTTACCCTATAGAATTACTGGATGTCATAGAGATTACAGATAGTCAGCAGTTTTCGATAAAGGTAACAGGAACGGTATTAGATAATACTCCTGAAGATAATCTCGTAACTAAGGCATATCGCCTATTAGAACGTGAATATGATTTGCCTCCTGTATGTATTCACCTCCATAAACACATACCAACTGGCGCTGGATTGGGAGGTGGTAGTTCTGATGCAGCATTTACTCTTAAAGCTTTAAATACGAAATACCAATTAGGACTTGATATAGTTTCCTTGGAGAAATATGCTTCACAACTTGGGGCTGATTGTGCTTTTTTTATCAATAATCAGCCTGTGTTGGCAACAGGTATCGGTAATATTTTTAGCCCTATTTCATTATCATTGAAAGGCAAGACAATCATTTTAATTAAGCCAGATGTATTTGTTTCAACTGCAGATGCTTATCGTCATGTTATCCCAAAGATGCCTGAGGTTAGTTTGGCTGAGTTAGTTAAGAAACCTCTGAAAGATTGGAAGGATTGTGTAGAAAACGACTTTGAACGTAGTGTATTTTTAAAATATCCAGAAATAGCTGCTATTAAAGACCTTCTTTATGATATAGGAGCAGAGTATGCTTCAATGTCAGGTAGCGGAAGTGCGGTATATGGTATTTTTGATTCCCCTATTGAGAATATTGACGAGATTTTTGCAGGATATTTCGTAAGACAAAGAAAACTATGACATATAAAGAAAAAATAGATAGTCTGCGTAAGGAACTGCATCAGCACAATTATAATTATTATGTGCTTAACCAACCTACTATTTCAGACTTTGAATTTGATCAGATGATGCACGAACTTGAGGACTTGGAAACTTTCCACCCTGATTGTTATGATCCAAATTCGCCAACTCAAAGAGTAGGTAGCGATATAAATCAGCAGTTTAAACAAGTAAAGCATAAATATCCTATGCTGTCGCTTGCCAATACTTACAATGAAAATGACGTGGCGGAGTTTTATAGAAGAGTATCAGAGGGACTGGAAGGGGAAGATTTTGAGATTTGTTGCGAAATGAAATACGATGGCTTGAGTATTTCGCTAACCTATGTTGACGGAAAGTTAACTAGAGCCGTAACACGAGGCGACGGAGTGCAAGGTGATGATGTAACTGCAAATGTTAGATGCATTCAGTCTATTCCTTTACAGTTGATGCCAAATTCTGGATATCCACAGGAATTTGAAATACGAGGAGAAGTCTTAATGCCTTGGACTTCGTTTGAGAAGTTGAACGCAGAACGTGAAGCAAAGGAGGAACCACTATTTGCCAATCCACGTAACGCAGCAAGCGGAACTTTGAAATCGCAAAATTCTTCAGTTGTCGCATCACGTCAACTAGATGCATATCTGTATTATCTTTTAGGAGAAGAAAATGATTTATTTGCTTCTGCAGATTTATGGAAAACACATTACGGCAATCTTGAATCTGCTAAAAAATGGGGGTTTAAAATTTCTCAGGGAATGAGGCTATGTAAGACTCTAAGTGAAGTTGTAGAATTTATCAATTACTGGGATAGTGAACGTAAAAAATTACCAGTTGCAACAGATGGAATAGTGCTGAAAGTTAATTCACTCCGTCAGCAACGCCACTTAGGATATACTGCAAAATCCCCAAGATGGGCAATAGCATATAAATTTCAGGCAGAAAGAGCTTGTACACGTCTAAACGAGGTGACTTATCAAGTAGGACGAACGGGAGCCATCACACCAGTGGCAAATATGAATCCTGTGCAATTGGCTGGAACTATTGTTAAGCGTGCTTCACTGCACAATGAAGATATTATGAATCAATTGGATCTTCATCTAGGCGACATGGTATATGTTGAAAAAGGTGGCGAGATAATTCCAAAGGTTGTTGGTGTAGATACTTCACAGCGTACACCGAATATGCAGAAAGTTACTTTTGTTACTCATTGTCCAGAATGCGGAACTCCACTTGTGAGATATAATGGTGAAGCTGCTCATTATTGTCCTAATAGTACAGGATGTTCTCCACAAATCAGAGGAAGAATAGAACATTTTATTTCTCGTAAGGCAATGAACATAGAGTCACTAGGCCCTGAAACGGTTGATGATTTCTATACACGTGGACTCATTAAAGACGTTGCTGACCTTTATAGTCTTACTCCATTAGAAATTTCTAACTTCAACAAGAATCGTTCTGTTTCGGCAGTCAAAGCAGTTACAGCTATTAGCGAGTCACGAAAAGTTCCTTTTGAACGAGTGGTGTTTGCAATAGGTATTCGTTTTGTAGGAGAAAATACAGCAAAACTGATTGCGCGCAAGTTTAAGACTATGAGTGCGTTGCGCCATGCTACTGTGGATGACTTATTGGAAGTAGAGGGGGTAGGCGAGATTATTGCCCGTAGTGTAGTAGATTATTTCCAAGATGAACGTAACATAGACATAATAGAACGCTTGGAAAAAGCAGGCGTAAGAATGGAGTTGTCTGCAGAACAACTGGTTGGACAGACTAATTTATTGGAAGGCAAAAGTATCGTAATAAGTGGTGTATTTGCACTACATTCACGTGACGAGTACAAAGCTCTAATTGAACAGCATGGTGGAAAGAATGTGGGTAGTATATCAGCAAAAACAACTTTCATACTTGCAGGTGACAACATGGGACCTGCAAAACTAGCAAAAGCACAAAAATTAGGAATAGAAATTATTGACGAACAACAATTCCTTAAAATGATAGGGA
>JAGHSE010000111.1 GCA_018066015.1 Candidatus Colivivens equi | reverse complement strand
CGAGAGAAGAAAGCATACGAGTATTTTCTCCAGAAAGGGATAAAATCTTTTTACCCTACAATCACCAAAAAGATTGAAGGAGAAGACAAGACACGATATGTCGAAGAGAGCCGCATTCCCAACATCTTTTTTGCGTATGACTCTTTTGACACTTTGAAGCAATACGTGTACGATAACGTACATGACGAAACAAAACATATCAGATTCTACTACAACCGCCACCATGATGGCACCAAAGAACCACTAATCATACCTGATTGGCAGATCAATTCCTTGATGCTTATTTGCGAATCTGAAGAAGACGATATAATACTCGAGCCAATCACTGCCGAAAAATTCATCAAAGGTCAGCACGTACTCGTAAAAGAAGGACCATTTGCCGGCGTTCAGGGCATTGTGGCCCGTTTCATGGGCCAGCAAAGAGTCGGCATATCCATTGATGGACTATTCACAATGACAACAGCATACGTTCCCTCTGCATTTCTGGAACGACTAGACACAGCAAACACACCCCGATAATATGGAGCTGACATTCAAACATAGATACGAAGGCCTCAGCGATAAGGAAATTGTGACTCTCATCATTACAGAGCCTTATGATGATGAAGCTGCGACCTATCTGATCTATGATCGCTACGAACCACTTTGCAAAGCCATCTGCGTGAGGACTCTTAACGGAGTTCATCATCTTGACGCCTTGCAGAGCGAATTGTTTATGCTTCTCAAAGGAAAACAACACGACTGGCATGTCCTAAGCTCTTTCCAGTGGAGAAGTCAGTTGAGCACCTGGCTGAAGATCACGGCATATAATCTCTCCCTTGACCTTCGCAAACAACTGATAGAAAACAATGGCAGTAATGCCTCTCTTGATGAAGGTTGGGACGAAGAAGCCCCCAACAATCATCCTCTTCTCGAGATTCCTCACAATGAAGAGAAGAAGATTGAAAAGCGATATAACCTGATTGTTCTGAACGAAGCTATTCATCTTCTCGACAATCCCGATCAACGTTTCGTCTTGATCAAACGCCTTCAGGGATATAGCAGTAAAGAAGTTGCTACAATGCTGCAGCAATTCTGGGCAGAGAACGGTATTGTCCGGTATAATAGCAGAAAGCAAATTGTTATCCCAGATAGTGGATACATCGACAATCTCTTCAAACGAGGGTATGATAAAGTCAAAGCGATATACAAATCATTAGACAGATGACGGATATGGACATAACTACTGAAATACTAGCTGCCTACGCAGAAGGAAATGTCTCACCTGAAGAACGTGAGGCCGTACGCCAGTTTCTGGCCGCTAATCCAGAAGCGATGCAATCCGTCATGTTTGCAATGGAAGATGATACAGATCAAAACAGCAATTCTTCCTCTTTAAATTGTTTTATAAATAATTTGGATGAAATGCTTTCCGATATAGCAGGTCCAGACACTCGGTTGTCGCCCCAACCGATGGCAACTATGATAGCTGCACAAAACTCCTCTGACAATCTATGCGCCGTTCGTTGCGAAGGAATCGCATTGCGTCATTTCGGTCACAACGTCACCGATGAGGAATTACTCGAAGAATCAAAACAGGAAGGTTGGCTACAGACTGCCGGCACCATCTTTACGGACATAGGCAAACTTTCAGAAAAACATGGACTCTCTGTAACTCAAAAATTCAATAGCGATCATGAAGACCTTAAACATGTTCTTTGCGATGACAATATTGTTATTGCATTCGTTGATGAAGGTGAGTTAACAGGAGACTATGTTCAAGAAAGAGATGAAGACCGCTTTATTGGTGGCTGTCCAGACCACGTTGTCATCGTCAAGTCCATCACAGAAGATAGTGTTACTATAATCGATTCTTATACTCCAGAGCAAATAAATAGCTATCGATTTGAACAATTCATGGACGCATGGAACGATTCTAATAACTATATGGTTGTAATAAGAAAATGAAACCTACAGATTTTATACACCCAGAAGATGCCGCTGCACTCCGACAGATAGAAAGCATACCTGGCTTTCCTGCTTTGGTAAAGAAGTTTATGGCCCTTGGTTATGAACAGTTGCAATATGGAATCAATATGGCAACAAACATCAGGCTTTCAGAAACGCAGCTTCCTCAAATTTATAAGCACCTCCCTCCGATTTGCAAGTTATTAGGCATCAAAGAACCCGAATTTTATCTACAGATGGATCCCACACCAAACGCATGGACTTCTGGAGATTCTAAAATCTATATCGTCGTTACCTCCGGCCTTATAGATATGATGAGTGACGAAGAGTTCGATGCAGTACTGGCACATGAATGTGGACATATCTTATGCCGTCATGTTTTATACCATACCGTTGCCTCATATATTCTTGATGGTGCAGACCGAATAGGCCTATTAGGCAATCTCACAGTTCCAATCCAGTATGCAATGTTATATTGGATGAGGAAAAGTGAGCTCTCCTGCGATCGAGCAGCTGCAATTGTTACATCACCTGAAATAGTTAGCAGCGTAATGGCTAGACTCTCTGGTGGCCCAAGGCAGATAACCAAGAATATCAATCTGGCAGAATGGGCTCAGCAAGGAGAACAATATGAATCCATAAGAACAGATGGACTCTGGAACAAGGCACTGCAAATTTATGCCATTTCGAACATGAGTCATCCATTCTCTGCTATACGTGTCAGAGAGATTCTTAGGTGGGGGCAGTCTGAACAATATCGAAACATAAAGAAAAGTATTTCTCAAAAATTATTGTCAGGTCCAATTTGCCCACATTGTGGGAACCAAGTAGAGAGCAATTGGAGATTCTGTTTCAATTGCGGCGCAAAACTATAATCAAACGAAATATTATGTTGTTTAATAAAGAAGGCATACTCAATCTTGATGAAATCGTAGCCGAGAGACCATCATTTAAGAAAATAATGGAAGACGGATATGTAAGCGAACAAGAGTTGTCGGAGCAGTCGGACAAAGTCCTCAAATTATTGAAGCAAATCGAGACAGAACTTACAACTGCGCAGCAGGAACTGGTTAAAGAAGTCTTGGTAGAAGTCAATGTAATGAATGCCGCGTTTCAGCAATATCAGATCCAGAATATCCACTAAAAGAAAAAAAACATGGCCATCTTTTCAAAACACGAAATAATCGCTGGCAATTCAAAACTAATTCCCGAGATTGCAAAAGAAATCAGAGACAGTTTCCTAGCAGACGGATTTGATGTCACTTCTGATGAACTCGTCTCCGGTGGGTATGACATCAGCATCACCAAAGGGAATCTTTTTAAAGCCGTCCTTGGCATGAGAACTGCACTGAAAGTAACATTGACGCCACACACTTCAGGTATGATGTTTGAGGCGAATGTAGGCATATATGGACAACAGGCCATACCGACCATTATATCAATGTTCTTCTTCTGGCCAGTCATCATCTCTCAAATCTGGGGTCTTGTAGAGCAATCTAAGCTGGATGATAAAGCGCTCGCTATATGTAAAGATACAATTATACAAAATGCAAATTCTAAAAGTATAATTGAAAAAGTCGACTCACAACCAATGTATAGATTCTGTACAGATTGCGGCAAGAAAATTCTAATGACTGCCAAGTACTGTCCGGAGTGTGGATCAAAGACAAAACAATAGACATGAACGCATGAAAAAGATATTACATAAAATATGGATCAGGGTAATAAATAAATATATACTATTTTCAGCACTAAGTGCTATATTCCTGGTTTCTGCAAATTACATCATCAACAATCTACCTATTTTTACAGGAGAGAATCTTGATGAACAATTTGTCATGCAAATCATATCTGAAAAAATTGGCCGGAAGGAGATAATTCAATATGATTCAATTACTTTCATAAATGTATCAAATGACAAACAATTAATTTATGAACGTAACAAAGACGGAAACGTTATAAAAACTGATGCTATTACTGATAGAAAAAAATTAATTCAGTTATTGTCACTTCTTGAAAAAAGTGCAAGTTACAAATACCTTATTCTTGATATGATGTTCTGCAAAGGAGATACGACGGAGCACGACGAAGAATTGTTTGAACTAATATCAAGAATGAACAATATTGTATTCGTAGATCACGACAGCATTGAAATAGCTCATCCATGCTTAAAAGAAAAATCTGCTATTGCAGAATATTCTGCAACAATTACGGCAACAAACTTTACACGTTATGAATATCTAAGAGGAGATAAAAGAGTTCTTCCGCTAAAAATATACGAAGAACTTAATCCAAAGAAAAAAATTAACAGATATGGATGGGGGTGGTTTTCTGCATACCTGACAGATGGTAACTTATGCCAAAAAAGTGTATTTTTAACTTTTGATACAAAGTCTTTTGACAATAAAGTGTTTGTTGATTCTCTTAGACAGGTAAATGGTTTCTATAATATGGGAAGTGACATTCTTATGAAAATTGATAATGAAAATGTTAATCTTAATGAGGATGCAATGATTAAGAAACTGAGTACCCTTAACAAGAATAAATATGTTATTATCGGAAACCTAATAGAAGATGTTCATGACACGTATGCCGGTGCAAAACCTGGCAGTTTGATATTAATAAGAGCATTACAATTTTTGAATCAAGATAGGCATTTAGTTAAACTATCTCATTTATTATTTTGGCTGTTTATCTATTTCATTGTTACACTCTTCATTTTGAAAAGAAATTCAGTTTTATTGTATCTGCCATTAATTAGGAATTGCAAATTCAAGATTGTTCATTATTTTGTCAATTCATTATCTTATACTCTCTTTTTCTTTGCCTTAGAATGCACTGAGTATATTATTTTCCAT
>JAGHSE010000011.1 GCA_018066015.1 Candidatus Colivivens equi | reverse complement strand
TGCAAATTTGAAGGCAATTATTTGTTATTTTCAATCACCCAACTACCATTTTTGTGGCATAGTTTTTGATATGTTGCTATATATCGGCAATGGTGCCGAAAGAAACCTAACTATTAACTTCTAAATTATTTGTTTTATGAGAAGTATGACAACTTTTGATTTGCAGTACGCTCACCGCTTCTACGGCTTTAAGGGTGAGGCTCAGTATCTGCACGGACACACCGGTACACTGACCATTGAGGTGGAAGATACCATCAACGAAGGTGTGAACATGGTTTTCCCATGTAACGAGATTAAAAAGACTGCGTGGAATGTGCTGCGCAACTTTGACCACGCACTTATTTTGCGTGAAGATGACCCGTTATTACCTGCCGTATTGGATGTTTATGCCAAACAAGGTATTCGCAACGGACACCCGCAAAACACAATGAAAGGCGAGGCATTCAAAACAGAATTGGCAACCGCCTATCCGGATTGCCGTTTGGTAGTAACCAAAGAGACAATGACCGTGGAAGGTTTTATTAAAATCGTCTATGCCTTGCTGAAAGATAAACTCAATATCGTCAAGATAACATTCACCAGCGGGGATAACAAAGGGTCTGCTGATTTTGCGCCACAAGGCACTATAGACCGTTGCCCTTTGTGCGGTATTGCCATGAACGAGCACGGAGTATGTCCCAAGTGCGGGTACAAGAAGAAATCCTAAAAAACACAATTATGAAATTTTATGATTTATCTGCTATTTCCTTACAAGGTAAAGAAATTAGCATGAGCAAATATGAGGGGAAAGTCGTGCTCATAGTCAATACCGCCAGCAAATGCGGCTTTACGCCTCAAATGGCAGGATTACAGACATTGTATGAGAAGTATAAAGACCAAGGGCTGGTTATACTGGGATTCCCCTGCAATCAGTTTGGACAGCAAGAACCCGGCGATGCACATTCCATCGAAGAAGGTTGCGTGCTTAACTATGGTGTCAAGTTTCAGATGTTTGCCAAAATAGATGTTAACGGCAAGAACGAGCACCCTATTTATCGTTGGCTAAAAAGCCAAAAGAAAGGCAAAGGGCTGTTAGGCAATGCCATTAAGTGGAATTTTACCAAGTTCCTGCTTGACCGCCAAGGCAATGTGACGGGTCGATACGGCAGTATGACCACGCCAGAGCAATTGGAGGAGGACATTGTACTTCTGTTGAACAGAAACGGGCAAAAAAAATGCTTATAATTTGTGTATGTCAATTATTTTTTGTAATTTTGCGGTCGCAAACGAGTGAAAAGTGCGGAGTTCTAGGCTTGTAATCCTCCGCAAAATAAATTAAAACAAAAGAGCATGACAAATTTATTACAATCAAATGAGTGTCTGCTATTTTTACAGATACTCATTTCTTTTGGGGGAGTAATCCTCAGTTTTAAGTTTTGGGGACAGACCGGATTGTTTGCTTGGGCAGCATTCATCACCGTATTTGCTAATCTTGAAGTCAACTCATTCTGTAACATGTTTGGGCTGACGGTCTCACTCGGTAATGTGGCTTTTGTCAGCCTGGCACTTGCACAAGATATTTTGAGTGAAAACTATGGTCGAGACGCAGCGAAGAAGTCCGTTTATATCGGTTTCTTTTCAGCAATAGCTGTTGTTATCATCAGCTGGTTCTCCATGCATTTTAATTGCTTAGACGGACTTGATGGCGGTAATCACAAAGCTTTCTGTCAAGTCTTCGGGGCAGTCGGAGCTATCGTATTGGCGTCATTGACATCTTATTTCTGCAGCAACCATATGAATGTATGGTTGTACGCATTTATTCGTAAGTACACTAAACGAATTTGGCTAAGAACGCAGTTCTCCACATGGATTAGCCAGTTGTTTGATTCGTTTTTCTTCACGGGTTTGTGTATGTTGTGTGTTATGCTCTCTCACGTTACCGGTATAGGATGGTTTAACACGCAATTTCCTATAGGTTGGGATATATATATTGAGTTATCGCTAACGACCTATATAATAAAGATTATAGTAGCGTTATTTGAGATTCCATTTTCCTATTGGGCAAAGAGTATATATAAGAGACAAATGAATTAACCTGCAAATGAATTAAAGCAAACCACTTCCCGAGTGTTTTAACGGAGCATTAACGGAGTATATACGGAGCATTGTGTCGGATCTGTGATAAATCTGAAAAAAATATCTGAAAAATATCTAAAAAAGGGCAGAATTCGGCATAGAATCATTATCTATGGTCGCCTATTGGTCGCCATATTGACAGGTCAATCCGCCATTGGCGGATTGTCGGATTGAGTTAATTGACAGATTTTCAACGCTTTGTAAATTCCGTCATTCCGCCATGATATTTTTAAACGAAAATGCAATGGCACTTTCGCCGCATAACCGCGAATAAGTAAAAATTAGGAAAAGGTTGAGAACAGTATAGCAATATTATGTTAATGTTATGTTGCAAGCAGGGGGAAACTATCTTATTACTCAGAAGCGACTTACTTACATTACTATTGCTGATTTGATAGACAAGTATTTTGCATATTTGTCCGCTTAAGTAACTTTTTTATTCTTCAGGAATCAGTCTGCTGCGCTGTTCGAGTCCCTCGGAGGACACAAGGATGCAAGTTACATCCTTTTTTTGTGCAAATGAGTTAGTGATGGTTATTTGTAGATAAAGTAGATAGTATCATCTTATGAATAAGTTCACAAGTGAAGAATATCTACTTTAGAGAATAAGCCTGATCCCAGAAGATATACTCCATCTCTGTGGCGATAAGGAATGCGTCTAACATTTGTTTTTGACGTGTTGGCGATTCATTATCTGCCAATAAGTTGATTAGTTTAAGTGCATTCAGTACACCTTCATCCATTAAATCCGAGGCATAGCAACTAATCCATTCATGATAAGGATTGTGCTCAGCGTCTTTTTCGAT
>JAGHSE010000184.1 GCA_018066015.1 Candidatus Colivivens equi | reverse complement strand
CATTATAGAGAATGTGTGCGACTTACTGACAATAAAACTAAAAACTAGTATGTAATCATATTGCCATCAGTATCAAAAAATACAAATTCGTTTGAGTTAGATACACTCGCCTTGAAAAGATTAGTACCTACGATATCGACACGGATATATTTGGCGGGAATAATGACCTTGCCATTGTGATCCATGATGCCTTCTTTATCATAGATATGATACTTAATGAATTCCGTAGCTATTTCCTCATCTTCATCAAAAGCGAAATATTCTGTTTCTGTCTTAGTAGCTACAAATGGATTAAGGATATTCAATTTATAATCCATTGTACACATAACACCGTCTTTCACCAATTGATAATATCCTTGTTTGTCATAGATATAGTCGTACGTTGCCTGTAAGATAACTTTTCCGAACTTATCCATCAGCCCATATTTGCCATCGTTTTGATATATTCTTTGATGAGCTTTGTTTGAATTCCAAATGCGATCGTATTGTGGTTGTAAAATCCACTCACCACTTCGGTTGATAAGGCCGCATAAGTCATTCTCATTGGTCATGACGCACACACTATCGTGAAAAGCAAAACCTATATTATGTATTGCTTTAACGGATACAGGAAATTGGCACGGAATCACATACTCACCTTGTGAATTGATAAAGCCCACTTTATCATCTACTACAACAGCACCTAATCCTTCTGAGAAATTCCATGCATGGTCATATTGCCCATTGATGTTAAACTTCCCGGTATTCAAATTTATATAGCCACGTTTGCCATTCATATCACAGTAGACGCTCAAGGTGTCATATTCGTCAACATGTGAAGCAAACCATCGAAATTTGTCTGAGACTGGTTTCTCAGTACGTGTGTCATAAGCTCGCGAATATAGCAAGTAACCACCTTTGGGAACTCTTTGAATCCGGATTTGATCGTTACTATAAACTACCCTCTCTGTTTTACGGAATCTATAATTTCGTGGGCTTATTCGCAGTTCATATATCAGACACGCAGCGACGATGCCGGCAACAGAAAGCGCTATCAATGAAAGAGCGCATATATAAATTTTCTTCCAAATTGGGTGTAAATTATTTGTATTCATGACTTAGTTGTGTTTTAGAGGAGTTCTTTTAATTGCTTTTTCGTGTGAGTTGGTTCTCTTATTAATGTGAAAACTTGTTTACGAGGGTGTGTCAAAATAGGCACACTCTCTTTATTTTATGTTGTATATCCTTCGATGAGGAGGATATGCGATTTTTTTGTTATTATGGTGTAAAAGTGATGAGGTATTCGAGAAAAGTCCCTATTAAGCACCTATTAAGCCCTAAAAGCAGGTATTTTGTGACAAAATAGAGGTTATCCCCCTCCTTATGCTGCTTTTTTGCAGTATTTCTTCAGATTAAACGCAATGCACCAAAAGGCAAGATCCATCTTAACCTTGTCTTCTCCAAAATGTCGGAAGCGTTTGTATTGCATGTCGGCTTTCATTTGCCCAAAGACCGCCTCAGGTTCGATACATCGTCGCCCTCGCTCTTTGATACCTTCTTCGCTTGTGAGTAACTCGGCTGCATACTGTTTGTAGGCATTGAGTCGGTGATTGACTTCTATTGTGCGATTACCTTTGGCTTTATAGCAGCTACTTCGAAGCGGACATCCTTCACAATTTACATCTCCATAAATAGTGCTTTCGGTTGGATAACCATTCTCTGTCTTTCCTCGCTTGATACCGATGGGAGTCATGTGCTGCCCCATTGGACAAACGTAATAATCTTTTTCCTTATTATAATACATCCCTTGAGGAGAAAAAGGATTGACTACATAACGCGGGCGATGCTCTTTGTGAAAGTAGTTGTACTTAACGAAAGGTTCTATCTCATGCTCCTCCATAAAATGATAATTCTCTTCTGAGCCATAGCCCGAGGCGGCTACCTGTCGGTCTGGATAACGATTATACCGTTCTTGATAAGACTCCGTAAAAGGAATCATGGTTGTCGTATCAGTAGGATTGGGGAAAAGGGCAAAGTCTGTGATATATTGATTCTCGGTTCCGATTTGCAGGTTATATCCCGGTTTGGTTTGACCATTGCGCATGGCATCTTCTTTCATACGCATAAAGGCTGCATCATGATCTGTCTTGCTGTACGAGTTGCGGTCGCCTAATATCTCAAGGTGCTCATCATATTCCGACAACTTCTCTACATGACTTTCCAAAACCTTTATCTGTTTCTTCCTGTCCGTCAGGACTTTTTTTTTACATCGTCAGCCTCTTCTTCCTCCTTCTTTAGCGACTCTTTAAGTTCACTAACGATATCAGATAATACGGCTGCTGTGATAGTGTTAGGCTCATCATCACCTATCTTGTCTTGGATTATCACATCGTCTATTTGTTTCAGTAATGCAGATACCTTCGCTTGCAGTTTTGCCTTATTCTTTTCTACCGTCTTGCGCCATACAAACGTGTACTTATTTGCCTTGGATTCTATCTTCGTGCCATCTACGTACTCCACATTCAAACTGAGCACGCCCTTATCCGCCAATATAAGCACTAATTGAGTAAACACTTGATTGATTTCTTTCTTTACCCGATTGCGGAAACGGTTGATTGTGATAAAGTCCGGATGCTGATCACCCGACAACCAGATAAAATGCGTATCACGCAGCAAGAGTTTTTCTATCTTGCGGCATGAGTAGATATTGTTCATGTACGCATACACGATTACTTTCAGCATCATCTGCGGATGATAAGGACTGCGACCAAACTCACGATAGAGTTTCTTAAACTGCGTGAGGTCCAACTGGTCAATAATCGCACTTACGATGCGAACGGGGTCGTTTTCTCCTATACGAGCATCTACGCGCTGTGGAAAAAGAACCAACTGGTTTTGATTGTACGGACGATAATGGGACTTAGGCATAACTGTCAAATTCTTATGCAAAGATACAAAAAAAATCTAACATACGCAAGGCTATTACCAACTTTTTCAACTATTTTTACAAACAAAATACAAACAAAGAGAGTGTGCCTATTTTGACACACCCTCTTTGTTATTTATTATGCGCGTGCATATAATGCAATTCCTGAGATTATAATCATTGCTCCTACTATATTCGTCCATGTGATGGATTCGTCAAACAATAATGCAGCCAACAATAGAACAAATACTAAACTCGTCCCCTTAAACATATACGCTGTGGATAGTTCAATTCGTTTCAACACTTGTTGCCACAATATCGCATATATGCCCATCACAACAACAGCCCCACCTAATCCTAGTAGGTAATTAATAGACATTATTTCTTGCTGCGATGCATATTTGGTAAATATCGTCACACAAGCATAAAGCAAATTAATGCCTATCAATGAACCATATTTTAGATAATTATTCACAACCACCAATGATAAATATCGGTTATACTTTTTATCTTAAATCCATTTTT
>JAGHSE010000089.1 GCA_018066015.1 Candidatus Colivivens equi | reverse complement strand
GGCAAGTGCTATCGTCTTGTCATCCAGAGACAAAGGCATACAAACGGAGAGCTTGACCTATGGGAAGGCGAATACACCTACCGCTGTATCCTGACCAATGCCTATGATTCCTCGGCAAGAGACACCGTCGAATTCTACAACAAACGTGGTGGCAAGGAACGTATATTCGATGATATGAACAACGGATTCGGCTGGAACAGGCTTCCCAAGTCATTCATGGCAGAGAACACCGTATTCCTTCTTCTTGCCACATTGATATACAATCTCTACAAGTACATCATGAGCAGAATCGACACCAAGGCTTTCGGACTCAAGAAAACGAGTCGCATAAAGGCTTTTGTCTTCAGGTTCGTCTCCGTACCTGCCAAGTGGATTCTGACTGCAAGGCAGTACGTGCTGAATATCTACACGGAAAACCGTGCTTATGCAAGACCTTTTACAACAGGATTCGGGTAAGACTCCTTTCTTAGTGGATAAAACCTGCGTATTACCTCAAGTCGCATAGTGGGGTAAGGGGAAGGTGGCTACATTTGGCGGTCATTTCATTGCTTATACTACATCGGACTATTGTCTGCTCACGAAATCAGCCTCTGATTGCTTTTTTGAGGATAGTTGCGGATTTCAGGATAATTATTAATTTTGTTTGTTTTTATACTAAAGAGGCACACCATTCTTAAAAATGGAAATCTCACTATAGTTATTTCGTTCATTGAGAGTTTGTTTACCACTTGCAATGGCAATGATGTCATTAATCAATGACTTTGCTAAACCTTCCATATCTATTCCTTCAAGCAATACCCCAGCGTTGAAATCAATCCAATGTGATTTGTTCTGGTATAATGCTGAGTTGGTTGAAATCTTCATTGTAGGAACAAATGTACCAAAAGGAGTTCCACGTCCAGTAGTAAAGAGTACAATATGACATCCCGATGCGGCAAGAGCCGTAGAAGCAACTAAATCATTACCAGGAGCTGATAATAAGTTCAAACCACGGGCACCATTATCAGAAAGACGATCACCATAGTTGAGTACACCACTCACAATGCTTTTCCCACATTTTTGAGTGCAACCGAGAGCCTTCTCTTCCAAAGTGGATATACCACCAGCTTTATTGCCAGGCGAAGGATTTTCTCCTACAGGTTCACCATAGGAGAGAAAATATTCCTTAAAATTGTTGATAAGAGTAACCGTCTTGTCAAAGAGTTGTTTGTTAGCACAACGGTTCATCAAAGTAGTCTCAGCACCAAACATCCCAGG
The DNA here is from genome assembly GCA_018066015.1 of Candidatus Colivivens equi. Lineage (GTDB taxonomy): Bacteria > Bacteroidota > Bacteroidia > Bacteroidales > Bacteroidaceae > Colivivens > Colivivens equi. The sequence continues at coordinate 1,979 of JAGHSE010000089.1, read as the reverse complement.
TACTTCAGTAAGAACCGATGTACCACCATTCATTACCACTAAGTCAGATACAACACCCAACAACGGATTTGCCGTAATACCTGAGAAACCATCTGACCCACCACATTTCAGTCCAATACGTAATTCTGATAAAGGTACTTCAACACGAGCGTCTTTCTCAACAATAGAAGACAATTCAGAAAGAATTTCCATACCGTTATCAATTTCATTACCCTTGACTTTCTGGCAAACCATCATACGAATACGTTCATGATCATATTCACCAAGAAAGTTCATAAACTTCTCAGGTTGATTATTTTCGCAACCTAGACCAACAATCAAAATTGCTCCGGCATTAGGATGTAATGCAATATCACGCAATATCTTGCGAGTGTTTTCGTGATCTTCGGATAATTGACTACAACCATAATTATGGCAGAAAGCAATTGCTTTGCAAACGTGTGATAGTGAAGAATTAAATGTGTTGGCTAGTTGTTGGCAAATACCATTAACACACCCAACTGTAGGAATAATCCAAATATCATTACGAATGCCAACTTCACCATTCTTCCGTTTATATGCAGAAAACGTTTTAGGTATTTCAGAAACTAAACAACTTGCAGTAGGGTTGATAGTATCAACTTCGCTAACAGGATGATAATCGTAAGAAAGCAACCCCTTCAAATTAGTACGAAGATTTGTTTCGTTGATTAAATTACCTTGTTTAAGACTAAGCGAAAGAGTGCCAATAGGGTAGCCATACTTGATAATGTTCATTCCCGAATCAGTATTTTCGAGAAGGAACTTATGTCCTGCAGGAATGTCATCAATAATGGTAATAAGTCGTTTGCCAATATTGATACCTTCACCAGCGGATAATGGCTGAATAGCAACGGCTACGTTGTCTGCGGGATTGATTTGAATGGCTTTCATGAGTTGCGATATTCTTTCGGAGTCATACCTGTGTTGAGTTTAAAGTATTTAGAAAATACAGACACACTACTGAAATTTAATTCATGACAAATTGCCTTAATCTGTAGGTCACTATTTTTCAACAGAGTCTTGGCTTCAAGTATAACATATTCATTAATCCAATCAGTTGCGTTTTTACCACTGATTTCTTTGATTACAGTAGAGAGATATTTTGGCGTCACACCCATTTGTGTTGAATAGAACGACATCTGACGTTCAGACTTGTAGTTAGAACGCACTATTGATATAAATTGATAAAGCATATCCTCTTTGTGGTTAGTGATAAGAGGACGTGATTTGCCCAAATATTCCACGATAGCTTGAAGACCATTGTATCTGAGAATATTGAGATAATTTTTTGCTACTTGTTCCTTATACTTAAATCCCTTTTCATTCAACTTGCGCTTCATCATGGCATAAATTTCAATTAAGTCCTGCATATTGCTTTCACTCAGAGGCGCAACTGGATATTCCTTGTTTTGGTTTATCAGAGCCAATCCTATTCTAAAGTCTTGAGAATAGTCAAGGAAATCTTTTTCAATAGCAATCATATATCCTTGAAAGTCATTGCTGACGTTAGTAATTTGCATAAAAGATGTAGCAGTAAGTGTAGCAACGTGGTTAGCCGTCAACTGATAATGCTGAAGATTGATATTAATATCCATAATACCTCTCATACATATAAAGATAACAGACATCTTTAATTGAACAGGAGATGGCATTTTATTGACAACAGGTAAATAAGACTCGTGAGAATTAATATTGTCGCGCAGAAAAACCTTGCCTTCTATCTGTGCAGATGCTATTTCCTTTGGAAAATTACTAAAATCAATTTGTTTGACTTCGCTCATATACTTATAGATTTAAGGGGTGTTCTATTAATTACATTTTAGGTGATTTTGAGATTTTTCTTTAGCAGATTGTTGTCCTAAATGAAGGAGCGATGCGGGCATCGTGACTGAATGAAGAACACCAAGATGCAAAGAAAAAGCCAAAAACATCAAAATAGCAATAACGTCCATAGTTCG
>JAGHSE010000076.1 GCA_018066015.1 Candidatus Colivivens equi | reverse complement strand
ATAATATACTCTCTTACCTCCCCCACATCAATTTGCTACGAAGTGTTGAGAAAAACGATTGCTCGGAAGGTGTAACCACCCTTATGACATAAGGAGCCTTTCGTATTATCAAACTTACTTGGTCATGGTAACTATGGCTACGTCCGTCTAGAGAAACCAGAAAACTTTTACTACGGCTTGAAATAACTATCTCAATTTTAGAGTCTCCGCTGATAACTATAGGACGCATATTCAAACTATGAGGTGCTACAGGGGTTAGCGATATTGTATTAAGAGATGGAACAATGATAGGTCCACCCACACTCAGTGAATAAGCTGTTGAACCTGTAGGGGTTCCTATGATAAGTCCATCTGCCATATAAGTAGTGAGAAATTCACCATCTACAGACGTATTGATACTAATCATAGATGACATATCATGCTTAAGAATAGCCACTTCATTGAGCGCAAAAGGATAACCATCTAACTGCAACTGAGGACTTGAGACCTCTAACACACTATGGTTTTTTATAATGTATTTACCCTCTGACAAATCACTAAAGAGATGTGACACATCATCGGGAGAATAATTGGCAAGAAAACCCAAATGGCCGACATTGATTCCAAGGATAGGTATTTCCTTGTCGGCTACCTTGCTAGCAACATCAAGAAATGTACCATCACCTCCTAAGCACATTGCTATCTCGGCAGTAAAATCACCACTTGTCGGTTCAAAGAGTTCTATATTGAATTGTTTAGCTATTTCATACAATTGCAAAGCTACTGACCTTGCTTTTTCTTGACCTTCATTTCCAAAAAGCGCAATTTTTGCTATAACCTGAGCCATAATATTGAAAAAAGTTCGTTTTATAGTTCGTTTTTGTCTAAAAAATGATTACTTTTGCAAAATTAATAAAAGTTTAGCAAATGACAAACTTAAGTGTAAATATTAATAAGATTGCTACCCTACGAAATGCACGTGGAGGTAATAATCCTGACGTGTTGCAAGTAGCACTTGATTGTGAGAAATATGGTGCTGATGGTATCACGGTGCATCCTCGTCCTGACGAGAGGCATATAAAATATCAAGATGTGATAAATTTAAAACCTATACTCACAACTGAATTCAATATTGAAGGTTATCCGCAGGATAGTTTTATTGACCTTGTGTACAGAGTTCACCCTACTCAAGTGACTTTAGTACCTGACAAACCAGGACAAATCACCTCAAATGCAGGATGGGACACAAAGGCCAACCTCGGCTTTCTTACAGATATTTGCACCCTTTTTAATAAATGTGGCATTCGTACATCCATCTTCATAGGTGCTGATACAGAGATGGCAGAATATGCTGCTAAAGCTGGAGCAGACAGAATTGAACTTTATACAGAACCTTACGCTACCAAATATGTTGTCAATCCTAAAGAAGCAATACAGCCATTTATCTCCACAGCAAAAGTAGCACGCGAATGTGGCTTAGGGGTGAATGCTGGACATGATTTAAGTCTTGTAAATCTCAAGTATTTCATTCAGAACATACCTTGGATAGACGAAGTCAGCATAGGTCATGCACTCATCTGCGATGCTTTGTATTTAGGACTACAAGAAACCATAAAACAATACAAAGAAAAAGTCATGTAGAGCGACTAATTATCTAGATAATCACATCAACCATAAACTTTATATTTATGAAACTTTATCAATTTTTAGCAAATGGATTTGAAGAATGTGAAGCACTCGGCACAGTTGACGTATGCACACGAGCAGGTATGGATGTAATAATGGTATCAGTAACAGGAAACCTACTTGTAGAAAGTGCACACGGAGTAAAAATAATGGCAAATCAACTCTTTGAAGAATGCGATTTTAACGATGCTGACATACTCATGCTTCCTGGAGGAATACCTGGCGCAACTAATCTCTTAGCTCACAATGGAGTCTGTGAAGCTCTTAAACATCATTTTCAGGATGGTAAAATGATTGCCGCCATTTGTGCAGCACCTCTCGTATTAGGTCAACTTGGACTACTCAAAGGCAAGAAAGCAACCTGTTATCCAGGATTTGAGGATCAACTCATCGGAGCTACTTCTACAAGTGCACTTGTAGAAAAAGACGGTCAAATCATCACAGGCAAAGGGCCTGGTGCATCATTTGCATTAGGATATGCCATCGTTGAACATTTCCGTGGCACAGCCGTAGCAGAAGCAATCAAAGAGGGAATGATATACAACTTCTAAAAATGAGATCTGTCATAATAGTAGCAGGCGGACGTGGAGAGCGTATGGGTAGCGATATACCAAAGCAATTTTTGATAGTTGACGATAAACCCATCCTTATGCACACCATCACCAAATTCTATAAATATGATGCAGAGATGGAAATAGTCGTAGTGTTGCCAAAAACACAACAAGAATATTGGCAACAACTATGCCATGATTATGCATTTTATATTCCCCATATCATTGCAGACGGAGGAGAGCAACGTTTCCACTCAGTAAGAAACGGACTTCAAAAAATATCACCATCCAGTACTTTAATAGGTGTCCATGATGGAGTTCGACCTTACGTAAGCCTTGCCACTATTACATTATGCTATGACACAGCTGCAAAAAAAGGAACGGCCATTCCAGTAATAGATATTGTTGAAACCATACGACATATCGACATCAACGATAACGATAACATCAAGTCTCATACCGTTCCACGCCACGAATACAAATTAGTCCAAACGCCACAAGTATTTCAATCCTCAATAATTCGTCAAGCATACCAGCAAGACTATTCACCTGCATTTACAGACGATGCCAGTGTTGTTGAAGCTCTCGGTACCACTAGCATCACCTTAGTATGTGGCAATCAAGAAAACATAAAAATCACTACCCCCTCAGATCTCAGAAACTGAGTTCCACACCAATGCCTACAACCTTATTCGTTCGAGAATATGTTGAGTTGTCTTCCGTTGTATAGTCATCGTAGAAAGTTTGAAAGTACCCTGCATTCACTTTCACCTTTTTGCTCACCTGCACACCGACACCAAGACCAAACGTCCAACTGCTAAGGTTAAAACTCAGGTCATTTATATTGCATTCCTCCTGAGTATAAATAGTACGCTGATAACCAGCACTGATCTCCAATATCTTACTAACATCATACTCTGCACCGAATGAGTATTCATATGTATTATTGAGAACATCTTCTGTCCACTGCTTTGTATCGGTATCAAAATAATGATGGTAACCACATAGAATTCTCAGTGACTCAATAGGAGAATATTGCATGCCCAAGGTCAGCAATCCTGGCATGTCTGATGGAATATTATCATTACCATCAGTAAATCCCATAAACAACTTATTGCCGTTCTGAGCCTGAGAAATAGCATATTTTTCAAACTCTTCACTATTTAAGGCATCATTCTTCATGCGTAGCGAAGTCTTAAACTCATATTTTGCTGCGATATTCCAATGACTGTTTATCTTCCAGTCAAGACCTAATATAGGTGCAACCCCGAATGCGCTCTGATCACAATCAATGGAAAGATTACTCGGTACTCCATAAGTAGAGAATGCCGAGGAAGGAATCACCATTCCTGATGTTGACCTAAACCTAATATTATTTATGTGACCTGTGTAATTATTCGTCACATAAACACCTCTAAGTCCGACATACCCACTCAGTCCATCCACTATTTTCCTTGCAGTTCCAAAAGTGAAGCCCAAGTCATAGGAACGACCTCTCATATAGGCATCAAGTGCATAGTCGTCTGTGATATCAGCACCTGCTACCTTGAGACGAGAAGGAATGACTGATATCATATTCTCAAACATCCCGACACCATTGTCAAACTCACATTCACCACCTCCGCCTATAAATCCAAATCCAAACTGAAACGACCAGTCATTCCTATTATAAGCCATCAAGAGCGATGGCTGGATAGGAACCCTCACACGTCCTTCAAAACCGTGACATCCATCTTCGGAAGGATTTTCCACATTATGCCTAAACAATGGATTGATAACTCTGCAGTTGCGGTTCTGGTGCACACATTGCCAGTTGAGCGACAAATGCCAGCCATCTCTCAAAAACAAAACTCCTGCAGGATTGTAATATACTCCATCTATTCCTATTGCTCCATCACGCGATGGGTTTCTCACGAAATTAATACTCTGATTTGTGTTGGTCAGATAACCTCCCGCCTGAGCATCACGAGATATTGTCGAGAATGGCAACAACATCATAGAAACAATACTCAGGACTACAACTTTGTTCTGTTTCATAATCATACTTTTTTATCTGCAGAACAAAGGTAGCATGTACATACACTAAAAAAGCAAGAAATTCTAAAAAGATTTTCCTGCTTTTCTCAAATCATTTTTTCGTGTGTAAACTTTCTTGCACTCTTACATCACGCCCTGAGCAATCATAGCTTTTGCGACGTTGTTACTTTAAAATTCTTTATGTTTAAATGCGGTGAGATGCTAAATAAAGGCTGAACTCCGATAATGAAGTTCAACCTTTATTAAAAAAAGCGTGATATCCATTATTGATTCCATCCACAAGGAAGGCTACAACGGGTATCATTAAATCTATTAACCAACTTATTGCAGATTGGGTTAATGGCATCTAGTTCCTCATCAAGTTTTTTATAGATATAGTCGTTTCTATCCGGGAAATTACTATCTATTTGTTCACGTATAAATAGTAATTCAGTGTACTCATAAGGGTCTTCCAGATATTCTAGAACGACTGGAGTAACTACTTTTCTAGCCTCCTCAGGGCTTATGACTTCACCATTTGCCTTTGTGACGCTCAAGATTTCAAAGTCTAACTCCCATTCATCGTAGATGTTTGGACTGAAACTTGATATATCAGTCCATCTATATCTAGCAGATTCGCACATTTCTTGCAATTCCTCTAAGTTTGCTTCACCACGTGCGCTGTAATGCAAATATCCCCATTTTTTGTTATACATTCCGTAACGGACTCGACAATCTAAGATTTGTTCGGTAGGAAACGATAGTGTGAAATAGAATCCAGGATAGTAACGTCCATGTTCATATTCGTATCTCTTGCCTACTTCTATTTCAAGATAATTCTCAACATCATGAGTATTAATATACTCGGTAAACTCTTCTATCTTGGCTTCAAGCTTTGGGATTATTGGGTTATAGTACTTTTCGTTGAATTCTTCATTTGCTTTCCTTGCTATCTCATTGCATTTTGCTGTATCTGTGTACACATCAATGAAGTCGCATAATTCTTTGTATGTGACTTTTTCATATAATGCTTTTTCTTCTTCTAATACTATATTATCTCTCATGACTGCTATCCATTGGTATTTTGCAGCAAATCCAGGATCGTCATCTATAAGAGATTGTAATTCTTCGTCATCTATAGGTTCGAATATAGTCTTGTTTAATACAAACAAACTTGAGATAAGGGATATTATAATAGCGACGAGCCCAACAGCAACCACAGCAATGCCTGCATAGAGGATGCGTTTCTTTGCCTTTTTACTTAATGGCGGCATATGGAATTCGGTGTCATCTATCTCAGTATTATTTGATTCTGGAATGCCATGTTTTACAAGAACTGTGCCTTCGCAATATGGACATTTATCAAAATGAAGAGGAATGAGATGGTTACACTTTTCGCACCTTTTTACTGGTTTCTTGTTAATGATTCTCATAATCATCAGTTATATTGACATTTGAGTTTCATTGAACATTGTTTTCTGCTTCTACAGTCATAGTTGCAGCGCGATGTATATCACTTACATCACGAACATCGTTTGCTATTTGTGCCTTGATACGAAGTTTTTCACCTATAACATGCGACCATACAACGATAGGATAACATACTAAGAACGTAGTGAGTATGATTACTAACAATACAATAGTAGCGATGAGGAAAAACAATAGATAACCAGAAAAGCCGTCAGCTCCGCCGAACAATCCAAATCCGCTCAATAAACCGAAAATATATAATATGAATGAAGCTCCAATTACAGAAAGCCCTAACATGATTCCAAAACATTCGCCTGCACATTGAATATAATGAGCTATTGTAGGAATTGCTACAATACTGTCACCAATACGGACACATTTATTAAGATTCTTTTTCCTATCAAGCCAGTACAATAGAGCACAATATGCAAGAACTATCAACCAAATCAGTACAAGTACTAATGAGAGTTCTGTCATAAACTTTGACCATCCGTTTAAATACTGCAAAGTGCTCCAGAGTTGTGTAAGAATTTTTATGAAAAAAGCAGGAACAGCGAAAGCTGCAATGCCATTCATCACATAATACAATTTCATTGGTTCACGGAAGAATTTACCATTGTCGATAACTTCCGTTAATTTTTCTAAGCGATGTTTAATGTAGTTCATAGAATATAAATTTTATTGTGCCATCATCCAACCTTGATGGCTTGGTTATTAATAATTTGGAATGGTTGGAAAATGTAAGATTTTACTAGTCTCTCTTAAAAATGTACTTTGAATTAAAAGACAATGAGCAATCATGGCTTTGTTACATTACATTCTAACCTTGAAAGTATCTTCACCTATTTTGATAATGTAGAGTCCTGATTCATCAAGAGTGATCTGCCCATTACCACGCACTGCCTTGACTAACATTCCATTTGTGTTGAACACATTGATTGCATCACTGTCTTTTGCACCACTTACTGAAACTGTATTGCCTGAAACATTGACCTTCACAGTTGTTGAATTAGAAATGGATTTTATATCATCGCTCAACAAATGGAATACTACTGACAATTCTGAATTACCAGTAATGGTAGGAGTAGTATAAATGCCTTGATCAAGTTGGCTTGTTACATCTACGCCATTGAAGGATA
>JAGHSE010000006.1 GCA_018066015.1 Candidatus Colivivens equi | reverse complement strand
GTGTTTTATTATCATTGATTTGCCTGATCATAGCCAGAAGATCATTTAAGGAACTTTGTCCAGGACGATTATTTACTTATTTTTGGTCAGGTCAGATATTACTTTTAATCATAGGTGGTTATGGTTATTTGTTGTTTAAATACAGTGGAATTTTATTTATTTTATTGTGTATTGTAACATTTAATCTCGGCGCATCTCTTATTAAGAAGAATAAAATATCAACAGCAAAGATCCAATTAAAATCAGCAATTCGGTTTAATGTCAGAAAATTACTTCGTCTTGTTTTAACTTTTGCTTTATTAGGGTTTATTAGTCCAATATACGATTTGATGTCTCACGGCTTTGATTTGTCCGGATTGTTTGACCTATCTTCTGTTTTAGAGATGAATAATGGAATGTCTGTTGACAGATATAGTGGTGATGAGAATTCTGGAGGAGTTTTTGTTAAACTATTAAGTGTTCTTGGCAGTTTGAGTCCTTTGCTTGGTGGCTTTGTTTTTAATTTGGTCTCTATTAGAAGAGAAAAGTTAATGTGCACAATTACATTCCTGCCGGCTTTGTTTGGATCTTTAACCCAAGGTGCAAAAATGGGAATAATAGCAAGTGTATTTTTGTTTTTTTCCGGATATATTGTATGCGGATTTCTGCTAAATAAAACCTTGAACTTTAAAATCAAGTATTTTGTCTGGGGAGTATTATGTACTGTTGCCTTTTTTTCAGTTCTATTAATCTCTATGATGTTCCGTATTGGAAAATTTGACATTGATACATTTGAAATTGTGAAGGTCAAATTTATTTCTTATGCGTTCGGTCATTTGCCAGCCTTTGATATTTGGTTTGATAGTCAAGAAATTATACCAGAAACAATGTCATTCGGAGGAAAAATGTTTTTAGGAATTACGAATTTTCTTGGGATAATGAAAAGAGAACAAGGAATGTATCAAGACTTTATAACAATATCCAACATGGGTGATGAAACGAATGTGTTTACAATATTTAGAGTTTTTATAGATGATTTTGGCATAATAGGAACTCCTTTATTTTGTTTTTTTCTTGGTGTGTTTTTTCAACAAACATATGTTAAATGTCGATATTTAATTAATTACAAGCTTTCTGCAACTTTATTAGTTGCTTTTTACTTTATGGTTTTTTGGAGTTTTGTTACATCTGTTTTCGTATATACGACATATCTAGTTACTTTCATTATGTTTTATATAATTTTATCTAGGTATTCCCAAAAAGTTCCGATATGACAAACATTACAAACCAACTTAAAACCAAACTAAATTCAGGTTTGGCTAAGGACATATTATGGACTCTTTTTGGCCAAGTTACTGTCATGTTTGTGTTACTGATAGTAAACAAGATACTCAGCAACAACTTAACTATTGAGGATTTTGGAATTTACAACATAATTAAAAGGAGTACATCAGTTTTGTCGTTTGTGTTATTAGGTGGCATGGGCATTACTATTCCAAGATACCTTTCAGTTTCAATCTCAAAAAAGAGGGTGGTAGAAACTCAATTGCAGATTAGGGCTTCTTGGTTGTATCTGTTCGTGGTTTGTATGATAACATCAGTCATCTACCTGTTATTATACTCAAGATTGTCGGAACTTGTAATAGGTGAAGAAAACTTAGAATTTTATATCTTGTGTTTATTGTATGCCGTATCTACAGCAATAGCATCATATTTCTTTGCATATTATAGAGGGATAGGGAAGTTTAAGATGTTCAATGTGGTCCAAATTGTCTTTCAACTATTAATGATACTTCCTTTATTTCTGCAAACGGGTTCTTTGGTTTCTATCATATTCGGTTGGACAATTCTTAATATGCTGTTTATAATGGTCTTAACTGCTATAGAATATAAGCAATATAATAGAATCATAAAAAGGATCTCATTTAGAATCCCTAACTTTAAGAAGATATTTAAGGAGCTAACTAAATATTCATTACCTCGTCTAATTGGTGATTTCTTCCTTTTTGCCTATTCTGCCTTCCCTGTTATATATGTTGGAGCCAAGTTAGGGTACGAGGAAACTTCATTTTATAGCATTGGTGTTTCATTAGTAACAATGGTAACACCAGTATTCTCCTTTCTCGGAGTGATTCTCTTGCCTCTTGTAGCCAAAAATATAGCAAATAAACAAGTAAAAGAAGCAAATAGTTTAGTTATAAAACTTGCTGTTATTTATAGTATAACTGCTATTTTTTTTACAGCAATTATGTATTTAGGCATGGATTACATGATATGTATTTTTTTTGCAGATAAATACATTGCAGCATTGCCCATTGCTAGGGTTATAGCTTTATCACTACTTCCACAAGCAATGTATCTTTTGTATAGAAATCCTAATGATGCAGCTTCAGTATTTCCTTACAATACTATTATTCTGGCAATTAGTTTTGCCGTAATGGTTGTGGGCTTTTCTATATCGAGTACTTTAATGCATTTTGCTTTAATGTATCTTTTAACATCTATAATTCAGTGTATATGTTCAATTTGTGCATGGCAATTTATAATTCATAAATTATGAAATATGACTTCATTTTTATAGTCCTTGTATATAGAAATACAAAGGATCTTCAAGATTTCTTTGCATCATTAATGCTGCCACGTTCTAAAGTTATCGTGGTAAATAGTTTTTATGATGAAGAATCTGATAAAAATTTTAAGCTCATTGCAGAAGGAAATAATGCAGATTATCTTTCTGTTCCAAACAAAGGCTATGGTGCAGGTAATAACAGAGGAATCGAGTACGCAATTTCAAATTATGATTTTAAATATCTTGTAGTTTCTAATGCAGATATAGAGATAGGCAGTATGTCGGCAGAATCTCTCGAAAATTATTCTTCTGATATTATTGCACCGGATATTGTAAATCTTAAGGGACGTCATCAAAATCCACACATGCCTTTTGCTAAATCAAAATTAGGTTACATGCTTCAGTATAGTGTTTACAAATATAATCTTCCGAAGCTAAGAATAGTTTTTGCGATATTATCAAGACTGAATAAGAGTTTGTTTTATTTGCTAAATAAATTTTGTGGTTATAACAAAGTATTTGCAGCTCATGGAGCCTTCTTCGTTCTTCCCAAAAATGTTCTTCTTAAATTAGTTCCACTCTATGATGAGAATGTATTTATGTACGGAGAGGAGACGCATGTAGGTATGCTTGCTGCAAAGAATGGCATCACAACTCGTTATTTGCCATCTATAAAAATTAGGCATAAAGAAGATGGCAGTTCTTCTTTAGCAAATCTAAATATGTTCAAACTGGAAAAACAGTCGTTTGAGGCATTATTGAAATATTGGTATAACATATAATTCTACATAATGAAAGTAGTTCTCTTAGCCGGTGGCTTCGGCTCGCGAATCAGCGAAGAAAGCCAGTTTAAACCAAAGCCAATGATTGAGATTGGCGGTATGCCTATCCTTTGGCATATCATGAAGGAGTATGCCTATTATGGCCATACTGAGTTTATCATCTGCGCTGGTTATAAGCAAGAATATATTAAGGAGTGGTTCGCCAATTACTTCCTGCATAACTCTGATGTTACCTTCGACTACCGTAATGGTAAGAATGAGATGACTGTGCACCAGACTAATATGGAGCCTTGGAAGGTGACAGTTGTTGATACGGGTTACAATACCATGACTGGCGGTCGTATCAAGCGCATCCAGAAGTATGTCGGCAATGAGCCATTCCTTATGACATACGGAGATGGTGTGTGTGATGTGGAGATTGATAAGCTCGTTGAGTTCCATAAGTCACATGGCAAGCTGGCTACCCTTACAGCTGTTAAGATGGCTCAGGATAAAGGTGTGCTTGACATCACCAAAGATCAGGCAGTTCGCGCTTTCCGTGAGAAGAATGCAAGTGATGGTGCGCCTATCAACGCTGGTTATATGGTTCTCGAACCAGCAGTGTTTGACCTTCTTGATGGCGACTCATGTGTTTTCGAGAAGACCGCACTTGTGAAGCTCGCAGAGGATGGACAGTTGATGTCTTACGTTCACACCGGCTTCTGGCAATGTATGGATAACATCCGCGAGAAGAACATGCTTGAAAAGATGCTTGCAGAGGGTGTAGCTCCATGGAAGCGTTGGGAGCGTGAGATTCCAAATCTCGAATTCCGCAAGCAGAGCAACATCTAATTAATGGTTAAGTGTTTAATAGTTTAATTGGTTAAACTCAATGATTGATATATATAACGGTTTTTTCAAAGGCAAGAAAGTACTCGTTACCGGTCACACCGGTTTCAAGGGTTCCTGGCTTTCTATCTGGCTTCATGAACTTGGAGCCGAAGTAGTAGGTGTTGGTCTCGATCCATTTTCAGATCGTGACAACTTTGTACTCTCAGGCATTGGAAATAAGATTAGGGCTGACATACGTGCCGATATTCGCGATGGTCAGAAGATGAAAGAAATCTTTGCTGAATATCAGCCAGAGATTGTCTTCCATCTTGCAGCTCAGCCACTCGTGCGCCTATCTTACGAGATTCCTGTTGAGACATACGAGACAAACGTGATGGGCACCATCAATGTGATGGAAGCAATCCGTCACTTAAACCACCTGAGACTCTCTGGCGAAATAGGCACACCATCGTTCGAAACGCTGAAACCTACTGTTGGCGTGATGATTACTACCGACAAGTGTTACGACAACTGCGAGCAGCTGGAAGGTTATGTTGAGACTGACCCATTCGGAGGATATGATCCATACTCTTCATCAAAGGGTGCTTGTGAGGTTGCCATCCAGTCTTGGAGACGTTCGTTCTTCAACCCAGAGGACTATGGCAAGAAGCATACAGTTTCTCTCGCGAGCGTTCGTGCAGGTAATGTAATCGGTGGTGGTGATTGGGCTAAGGATCGTATCATTCCAGATTGCATTCGTGCTCTGGAAACAACCAAGGTTATCGACATCCGTTCACCAAAGGCCGTTCGTCCATGGGAGCATGTACTTGAACCTCTCTCGGGCTACATGCTACTTGCTCAGAAGATGTGGGATGCTCCAACAGAGTATTGTGAAGGTTGGAACTTTGGCCCTGAATCAGAAAGCGTGCTGACCGTTTGGGAGGTAGCAACTGCTATCATCGACAACTTCGGCTATGGCGAACTCAAGGATGTATCCGATCCTAACGCCCTCCATGAGGCAAACTTACTGATGCTCAACATCAACAAGGCAAAGACCCGCCTCGGATGGAAGCCAAGACTCAACGCCAAGGAAACCGCTGTCCTCACGTCAGACTGGTACAAACGCTATAAGACAGAAAATGTATATGACCTCTGTGTGGAGGAGATCGAAAAATTCTTAGGATAAAATGAAGAAAGCTATAGTAACAGGTGCCAATGGTTTTGTAGGCTATTGGCTCATTCGTGAGTTGCAGAAGAATTGCGTTCACGTTACAGCAATCATCAAGGACGAGAATGAGAACATCAGCATGTTTAAAGAGTTCAATGATGTGGATGTTATTTATTGTGACCTTGCAGAACTAGAGTCACTCCCAGAGAAGATTACTGATAAGGATTATGATGCATTCTATCATCTGGCATGGGTATCAGCAGGTGGTGCTGGTCGTGCGGATTATGCTATTCAGTTGAATAATGTGAAGTACGCATGTGATGCCGTAAAAGTAGCTGCTACACTTGGTTGCAAGAAGATCCTATTTGCAGGAACCGTAACGGAGAAGATCGCAGAGAATATCCTCAACCTTTCGGGCAAAGCAGTCAACAATATCTATGGCATTTGCAAGCATACTACCCATTGTCTTGTAGATGTCGAGTGCAAGCGTAATAACATCGATTACGTATGGATGCAGTTTTCAAACCTTTATGGCCCTTACAGCATCAATGGAAATATCGTAGGCTATACCATCAAGGAGCTGCTTTCTGGCAATGATGCTTCATTTGGTCCTGCACAACAGATATACGACCTTTTATACATTGAGGATCTTGTATATGCAGCTTACTTACTCGGTGAGAAGGACACTAAACGCAACTGCTACTACTTGGGTAGCGGTCAGCTTCGTATCCTTGCTGATTTCCTGAAAGAGATAGGCGAAATCTGTGGCATGCCTGAGAAAATCAAGATAGGCGCACGTCCTGATGATGGTACACGCTACGAAGAAAGCTGGTTTGATATTACACCTCTTAAGGATGATACTGGTTATGCACCTCGTGTTGCGTATAAGGATGGCATTCAGCAAACTATTGACTGGATGAAAACTACATTGTAATAACTCATTTATATAAGAAAATATTATGGCATTATCAATAGAAAGAACCCCTATTGAGGGTTTGACACTTATACATCCTCATGTGTTCGAGGATGCTCGTGGATATTTTATCAAGGACTTTGAGGCACAGTTCTACAAGGAGAACAACCTTCCAACAGAATTTCTGGAGTTTAACGAATCAAAGTCGAAGAAGGGCACTATCCGTGGTCTTCATTTCCAGCAGAAATTTAGCCAAGGCAAACTGATTCGCGTGATCAAAGGTGCAGTTTATGATGTCGCTGTTGATCTTCGTTTCGGTAGTCCGACATTTGGTAAATGGATGGGGTTTGAACTTTCAGAGTACAATCATGATGTGCTCTACATTCCAGAAGGATTTGCACATGGCTTCCTTGCCCTAGAGGATGACAGCATCTTCTCTTACAAGTGCACCAACAAGTATGCGCCTGAGTTTGATTCTGGTGTTCGCTTCAACGATCCTGATATTAATGTTGAGTGGCCAGTAGAGAAAGTTGGTGGTTGGGAGAATGTGATTACTTCAGAGAAAGATGCAAAGCTGCAGAGTCTGAAGGAGTTTGTCGATAAAGGAATCGCTATAGAGTAAAATGAGTTTTGATGAGGTTGAATAAAACTATAAAAAATATTTCCCTTAATAGTTTAAAATCACTATTAGAGAACAAGTCCTATTATTCAGGCATTGCAATCTCTATGGTAGTTTTATACCATTTATTTGTGGTTGACTCGACTACTATTATTTGGAAAATATTTTTTGCGGGATATTTGGGTGTAGATATTTTTTTATTTTTAAGCGGATATGGTTTATCTTATTCATTTAATAAAAATAGTTTGTACCAATTTTACGTCAGACGAATATATAGATTTGTGCCATTAATTATCATATTAGGTCTATGTGTAAATATTGTATTTATTTTACAAGGTCTTGAACTCTCATATTGGGATATGTTTTGTAACATCACCACTTTAAATTATTATAAGCTTAGGGGGAAAATGTTTGAATGGTATCTGTCTTCCTTGATTCTGTTTTATGCCTTTTATCCTTTATTGTATAGAAGCATAAAAGTAAAAGGATTTTTATACAAAATTTTACTTTTTGCCATTCTTGTTATTTTTCTGTACCTGACAACTACAAACATTGATGTTTATTACTTGTGTGCTATTGGTAGGATTCCTATATTTTTGATTGGCATACATGCATATAAGAATGTTTTACATCTGAATCTGACTCTAATGAATATTCTGGTAGTTTACACGTTAGGTACTATTATATCAATTCCTTTATATTGTTTGCATATTATACCAACCTTTGCAATGATTTATTGTCTTGCACCATTTGTTATTTGTGCAATTGTATTCTTTGCAAAAAAAATAATAAATTGTGAGCGGATTAATAGATTAGTTTCTTGGTTAGGTGAAAATTCAATAGAAATTTATGTATCGAATGTGATTGTTTGTGAAATAGTCAAATCGGATTTTTTTTCAATGCCTCGATTTGGTCAGTATTTTATTCTTCATATTATTC
>JAGHSE010000420.1 GCA_018066015.1 Candidatus Colivivens equi | reverse complement strand
GCTTTATGGGGTAAGGGGATTTTGTGTCTGCGACATTTCTGTTGTGCAAGAAATATGTACAATAAAATGAATTTTGTCGCTTTGCAAGCAAAATCCCACTAAACCCTATAGGTTGCGGATTTGAGGTAAATAACGAACTATGGGCATTATTGCTATTTTGATGTTTTTGGCTTTTTCTTTGCATCTTGCTGTTCTTCATTCAGTCACGATGCCCGCATCGCTGACTTTGCCAGCTACGTCCTTATTTTGGGCTGAAGGCTCTCATTTAGGACAACAATCTGCTAAAGACAAAAGTCAAAATCACCTAAAATGTAATTAATAGAACACCCCTTAATAATTTTTATCAGGCAACTATGGCACACGACAAATACATACGATTTGATTGGGCTGCAAAGAAAATACTTCGTGACAAAGCTAATTTTTGTATATTGGAAGGATTGATTACTGTTCTTCTTGGTGAGCAAGTTCAAATAATTGAATTACTTGAAAGTGAAAGTAATCAGTATAATGCTAACGATAAATTTAATCGTGTAGATATAAAGGCTAAGAATAGCAAAGACGAGATAATAATAGTTGAAATTCAACTTACTCGTGAGTTATATTATCTTGAACGTATCCTTTATGGAGTAGCCAAGGCAATAACGGAACATATACATTTGGGCGATAAATATAATCAAGTTAAGAAAGTCTATTCTATTAGCATCCTTTATTTTGACTTAGGAAAAGGAGATGATTATGTGTATCGCGGACAGACTGTATTTACAGGCCTCACTAAGAATGACACCCTTCAAATCACTTCAAAAGAGCGCGATGCAATTAATATGAAAGCTCCTGAAGAAGTATTTCCAGAGTATTTTCTTGTTAGGGTAAATGCCTTTGATAAAATCGCTGAAACCCACCTTGAAGAATGGTTGAAATATCTTAAAGAAGGTGTGATAGATGATAACACCACAGCTCCAGGACTGCAAGAAGCTAAGCGCAAATTGGAATACATGGCAATGAGTCAACCTGAGAAATTAGCTTATGACGAACATATCAATGCCGTAATGATTCAAAATGATGTTATTAGCACTGCAATTAAGGAAGGTAAAGCAGAAGGAAGAATAGAAGGAAGAATAGAAGGAAGAATAGAAGGTAGGAAAGAAGGAATAATGGAAGGCAAGAAAGAAGGACGTAAAGAAGGACGTAAAGAAGGAAGGAAAGAAATTATCCTAAAGATGAAGTCAAAGGGATTAGCCCCTAATGAGATAGCTGAGTTAACAGGTATTACTATTGATGAAATATATAATTTATTACTTTAATATTTTTGCTTATGAAAAAAATTTTACTTAATGTCAAGACCATCGCAGTAGCGTTGGCATGTGTTTGGGCTGTAAATGGTTTTGCCAAAGGTGAACCAGTAATTACAGTAGTTTATGATGGTAATAATGCCACAGTGACAGTTCCTGACTCACTGAAGGATATTATCAAGTATGAGATTAAGGGTGCTCATGTAAATATCAAACCTACTGATACAAATGAGTATGAGTATTCACTCTCAGGTAGTAGCAACAATGGTTCTTTCACACTTATCAACAAAGACAAATGTAAGGTAAAAATAGAATTGGCGGGGCTTAACCTTACAAGTCAAAAAGGTGCTGCTCTTGATGTCGAAGTTAGCAAGACTGTTGAAATTAAGGTAAAGAAAGGTACTGAAAATAACTTAGTTGACTGTAAGGATGGTGACCAGAAGGCGTGCATCTACGTAAAAGGACATGCTGAGTTTACTAAGAAGGGCGTACTCAACGTAACTGGTAACACAAAGCAAGGCATAAAGGTCAGCGAATACATGCTCGTTGATGAAGATTGTAATATTAACATTCTTGGAGCTCCTGCAGATGGTATTCATTGTGGTAAGGCTGTAGATGCTGAACCAGGAACAGAAGAGGCAGAAAACAACTACTTCATCATCAACTCAGGCAAGGTGACAGTCAAGAATGTTGCTGGTGATTGCATTGATACTGACGATTATGGTTGTGTAAACATTACAGGTGGAGAACTTGAACTCTACGTTGATCACAAATATGATCCAAACGATCCTGGTGGTGTAAAGGCGATAAAAGTACCTCACACATTCACTATGACTGGTGGTACTGTAAATATTGACGTAAAGGGTGAGGACAATGATGGTATCAAGGTAAATCAATACGCTTATTTCAATGGCGGTACCATTAATATCAATGTTGATGGTGATGGTTGCAAGGGTATCAAGATTGAAAAAGATGAAATCGATGGCGAAATGTCACATGGTTATGCTGAATTTAATGGCACCGACATCACTATTACTGCTAAGGGTGGTACTTTCAAGTATGAGGAAGACGTTGCCTTCTGCAATGGTATGGCAGTTGAAGGTGATATGATTCAGACTGCAGGAACCATTAAGATTGATACTACTGGCGATGATATCACTCCTCTCTACACAACCAATGCCCCTGTACTCAAGGGTGGAGAACTCATAATCAACGGACAACCTCTTGCTATTCAAGATTTAATCGCTGTTGATAATCTCAACTCAAAACTCTTCAACCTGTCAGGACAAATGGTTAATGAATCTTATCGTGGTGTAGTAATATACAGAGGCAAGAAAATGTTCAGACATTAATTTGTGAACATATACCCCTAAAAAAAGCTTCTCAAACGAGAAGCTTTTTTACTATTCCTCTTTAGGACTTTGGCCAATCAATTCCATAAACTCATCAAGTTTTGGAGTGATGATAATCTGTGTACGACGGTTACGTTGGCGTCCTGCCTCTGAATCATTATCAGCAACAGGATTATACTCACCACGACCACCTGCCGTCAAACGACTTGGATTTACACCAAAATTATCTTGCAAGTACTGAACAACACTAGATGCTCTAAGACATGACAAATCCCAGTTGTTGCGGATATTTGGCTTATTGATTGGAACTGTATCTGTATTGCCTTCTACAAGTACGTCATAGTCCTTATAGTCCATGATGATTTTTGCTATCTTACCTAGCGTTTCGCGTGCAGCACTATTGATTTCATAACTTCCTGACTTGTAAAGCATATTGTCAGAGAGTGAGATATAAACTACACCTTTGAGTACCTGAATGTCAATTCCTTGCATTTCCTCACGACTGAGAGAACGAGTCAGATTATTAGTAAGCACCAGATTGAGCGAGTCTGATTTACTCTTCAACTCTGTGAGATGACGGATATACTGATTAGATTCATTAATCTGATCAACAAGTTTAGCAATATTCACATTTGACTGTGATCCAGTAGTAAGACTCTTATTAAGCGAACGTTGCAATTCAGTATAAGCTTTCTGCTGGGTTTCTAACTGAGCTTCGAGGGCTTGAATACGTGCTTTTGATGCAGCTAAGTCTTCTTTTGTCACTTGCCAATTACCTTGAAGGGTACGATTCTCTTCTTGACAACTAAGCAACTCTTTCTTGTTTACACAACTACTCATTACTAGGGCAACTAATGCCACAATTACAAAATAATACTTTTTCATAAGCAAATATAAAAATGTTGTCGATTGCAAATGTAATGAT
>JAGHSE010000160.1 GCA_018066015.1 Candidatus Colivivens equi | reverse complement strand
TTATAGTAATGATAATAAAATTTTATTATCTGAATATCCTGCTCATTTCGAAGGTAAGAGAGATCCTTGGTATTCTTATCGAAACAGTATTATTTTTAAAGTTAAGGAGGAATGCAATATATGATTGAAAAATTATTAGCTAAAATCCGTAAAGCAAAGGCACTAAAGCGCGGTATTTACATTTACGGATGCGATCGTAAGATTACTTTATTAGGTGATCATATTGGCACAGATGAGATAGTCATCAATGATAAACAATTCATTCATGATGATAATAGATTCTTATCTATGTCAGATTTCGGTCGTTTATTCTCATTTAAACGTTTTTAAACAGAAAGGAGCACAGACCAATGAAGATCAAAGGTATGAAGATTCGTTATGGTGTAGCTCATAGAGGTTTCCCGTATTTAGGTGGAGTCCTTGTTAAACAAACAGATAATGAAGATTTCTATGATGTTGTCTTAACAGGAACAACAGAAATCAACAGAGTTACATCAATAGCAAAGAAGTTCGAGATCATTGATATGTATCTCGCAAAGCACACATTAAGCGCTAATAACGCAACAAATGTTTTCTCAACACAGAAGGAGTAAAATATGAAAACCTATTTCTTAAAGATTACAGTTAAAGAGAGCTGTAAGGCATTATAATTGTAGTTGGTCCGCAAAGAAAGATGGTAGATTACGTTGTGCCAAAAGACCTCGACAGTGAAGAGGGTAAATTCACTGAAAAACAATATAATGACGCTGGAGGCGTTATTAGAATGAATATGGCTAAGGCCTTAATAAAGAGACATATAAGAGAAGAGGAAAACGATCCAAATCTTGAAATTCACTTTATTACTCAGCCTAGCTGGATTGAAAGCCATGCCCGTGTTGAGGAAACTCAAGACGATCCAGCTACAGACATGTTAAATACAAAATAAGGAGGACAGAATTATGTCAAAATCAAATTTAACAATCACTTTAAAGAATGGTAAGTCAATCTCATTAGATGAGTATCTTGCCAAAACAACAGAAACCAAGAAAGAACCAAGAAAGCTTTATTTAGGTAAGATCACAAACATTGGTCCTATCGAACAAGGCCGTTTCTTCATTACACCATGTTGGGCTGAAAAGGGAGGCAATGATAACATTTGCGCCTTTGTCAGTAAAAACCGCAAGATCGAAAAAGAACAAATCATTCTTGATCAAGCAGTCTTATTCAGTGTTGGTAAAGACTTCAAACATGAAGGCAAATACATTGCTTTAGATGTTCAAGTCTATGATAAGGATGCAGATATTGAATATGGAGTCGAAAGACCAGATGATTATCCAACCAATATCTCTAAGTCCAGACAAAGTTACATCGATAAAGATGCAGAACATTCTGCAAAGATCGATGCAAAAAGAGCTGAAGAAGCCGATAACTGCAACCCAGATCTTGAGATTGCACATATCGAAAGCAAACTTCTTGAATCCTTGGGAGTCGACAATGACTCCCTTGGTGAGGAAGAAGAACCATGCGTTGAGAACGAGATGGATGATTTTATGAGAGACCTCTGTGGTCCAAAATGTTCCATCTACTCAAAGAAAGGAGGTAAATAATCGACCAGTAATAATATATCTTATTTTAATTTTACAGACAACTGAATACTTTCATGAAAATCAAATATTATAAGGAGGATTTAACCATGGAAAACAAAACAATCGATACTATTAACACAGAAACAGTCGTCGCAGACGCAGAAAACAGCAAATCAGAAGTCGCCTCAAAGGCAAAAGGAGAAAACAATATGAAAAACGAAACAACAACCACAACAATCTTAAACAGCAACAACCCATTCGCAAAGACATTAGCAAAAGAAGCAGAAGCAAAAGCAGCAGCAGATAAAGCTAAGGCAGAAAAAGATGCAGCAGAAGCAGCTCAAAAAGCTTTAGAAGATTCAGAAAAGAAATATGCAGATGTTGCAGATTATGATTTAGTTGCAGCAGCAAAAGCAATGTCCGAAAAGAAAGGCATGATTGAAGTTAAAATCGCAGGTGTAACTATCGGTTATGCAAGCTCTGAAGAAGATGCTGAAAAGATGAGAGTTGAATTACACCACTACGGTAAAGATTTAACTTCTCCAGAAAAAGTCACAATGGCTTTAGCAAAACAATCTGCAATTTGTGCAAAAGCTGCAGAATTAGTCGAAGCAGGATTTGTTCCAGAAAGAACCATTGAAGTTGATGGTAAGAAATATTTAGTTAATTCTAAACGTGCTTACACAATGGAAGGCCATATGGTTGCATCATTAGAAGATTGTGGTGATGTTGTATTACCAGTAGCAATCCAAGATGAACTCTATGGTAAGAGAATTAGAGAAACAGTTGCTAAAGAACAACCAAAAGTTGTTAATGAACCAAGACCAGCAGCTCCAAAAGCTCGCAAGCCAAGAAAGATTGCCACTGACCGTGTCGTTAGTGTTACTATTCAAAGACAATATGGTAATTTATCATTAGAAGAAGCTGTTGGCCAAGCCATTCTTGAACAAGCTGACAAATTAAGATATGATGCTTCTCACAATAGCAATTGGTACAATACTAAACCAATTACCCGTCCACAAGCTTCAGCATTCGCTCAAAGAATTTGTGATAGAATCGTTACTGAAAGCCCAATTGAAGGTGATTCAATCGATGATCTCTACAATCAAATCTCAAATTTAATCTTTGATGTCTGTGCACATGACGATGCAGTTGGTATGGTATCACCAAGTGTCGGTCGTGATATTGCAAATACTGTTGCAGATGTCATCATCAACAATTCAGAAATTGAATAATAACAGTTTATTAAACAGACAATTAAATGGTACACGGGGTGGCTTAATGCCATCCCTGGTACCGATGAATCAGGAGGAAAAATAATGACAAGACAAGAATTTATTGAAAAAATTGTGCCATCAATCAAAAATGGCGCATACAGACACATTGAAATTAGAAAATCACTCGCTTCAGAGTTAAAAGCTGCTTACAGGAATGATTATAGCCCAGACGATATTATTAAAGAGTCTGTTGTAGTTGCAAGACTTGGTGTTAAGTACTCACACATGTCAGTTGTAGCTGCAAAAGTTGTTGAGAGAGGCTTAAAAGATGCTGAAGTTGAATTTCAACTACCATGGGGTGAATGGGATGCTGAATGCCCATACCTCATTAATCATAAGGGGCAAACATATGTTAGATTAGCAGTTAGTGCTTCCCCTAATGTACACTCACGTGTCTCTTATAAATACAAAGGAAAGGAGATAAGCAAAGAAGAATTACAAGCTTTAGGAATTATTAGAGATGGTTATTGGAACAAAGCCAAACCAGACACAGTATTTACCGTATCACTACAAAGCATTGTTGCAATGTAATGATACCACAGACATTTTATACCTTTAAAAGGAGGACAGATTTATGTCACAAGATTTTACAAAAAATAATACAATTTTAATTACACGTAATGGTGTTGCTTACACATCAACTGGTAAGCGATTCGAACTTGATTTTCTAAAATACGATACAGACCATCCAGAAACTCTCCAAGATAATGAATATTTAAGAAACTTAATTTTCAAAACTTGGAAGAATAAGCCAGTCTTCTTTATTCAAAAGAGCTCAGGTTATTATTACTGTGAAGGTTATGATATCCAACTCGATAAAACAATGTGCCCAAGAACAATGCGTATTCAGTTCTATTCTGGACGTGTTACACGAGTTGCTGGTTACAAAGAAAAGAGCCATTTAACTAGATATCATGGTGGTTATGGCGGTGATTTATTTGAATTACGTTTATATCCAGATGGATCATTTCTCAAAATATGGCTTCATAAGTTTGGCGATAGAAAAAATCCTTTCTATTTTATTCTCAATCCTAGATATCAACGTAGCGCATCTGATAGATATTATCCTTGGTTTGGTACTCTTTATTCAGATGAAAGCACTACTACAAAAATTAACAAAGTTGATGCAAATGGTAATAAATGGATTATTGAAGTAACTGAAGAACAAATTCATAATAATTCACTTAGAGAATATTGCCAAAGAAACAGTCGTACAAACAAATTGTTGTTTAGTACTGAGTTCATGGGTACTGACCTACGTAAAGGATATATTACAACGGTTGATACTGCAGACAGAGTAACTAGAACTCGACATGTTAAATTTCATCCTGATACTGTTAAGTTATTCCACGAATTTTATAGATTCGACGATACATGGAATGATGAAGCAATGCGTCTCTATGCTCAATATAAGAGAAAAACAGGTAGAAATGAAATCGAATCAATATACGATGTGCTTGATTATACTTTAGGTAGGAATGTATACAGTTCTACCTTTAATGAACAAAAGCGCGAAGAACGTATCAATGACTTCAAAGAACGTATGAAAAGTTTCCCATTCTTTACAGGATTATCAAGGAAACCTGTTTGGACTAGAGAAGGAGATTATATCATATGTGGTATCTATCACGGTAAAGCTGACTCTGGTTGGCATATCAAAACGGGTGAGAAAGCCGCATTATTCTATAATGTTAAAACGAAGAAGAGAACATTAGTTGTTAGTGATTCTAACTTCCGTGCTGTCTCAATATTAGTTCCATCAGCCAAAGAGATCTTTAGACATTTAGATAACCGTCCAAAAAGTTCTAGTACTTACGATTATGATAAGCATAAATGGGTTAAGAGTTATCCACATGCAATGTATTGTCCAAAGTATTTAAAACCATTTGATGAAATCTTTGCAGGAACAAACATTGAATTCTTAAAACAAAATGCTGATCCAAATCAAAGAATATTCAATCCAGAATGTAACGAATACTGCTCAGATGTATATATTGGACAAAATCCATATGGTCGTTCTAGTTGGAAAGACTATCAAGTAAGATATACAACTGATACATGCACCGTTGGCTATCAAATTGATCCAAGCCATTTATCTTTGTTTGCTTTACAAATCTTAATTGGATCTGCTGAACCTTGGTTAGAACAATGCATTAAATGTAAGTTATTTAACATTTATACTACTGCATTAGGGTTTCCAGATGCTTTCCCAGACGTTAAAAAGGTTGAAAAAGATAACAGAGGTTATTATAGTCGTTCTTGCTATAAGATCCCTGTTGTTCGTAAAGCAACCAATCTCAAGAAAGCTTTTGGTTTAACTGTTGATCAAATCAGATTAATCGATAAGATGATTGGTGAATATCAAGATAAAGCAGAAGAAGTAGCTACTAGAGATTATCAAAAGAAATTAGAAATGCATCCCTGTGATCCTGATGATATTAACTCTCATTGGTCTCCAGAAGAATGTATCCCAGTACTCGTTGGTGCTGCTGATAGCTTAGGCGTTGCGTTAAATAAGATTGATTTAAAACTCTTCAAAGAAATTCTTGAATTATCTGTTAAGAAAGATAGATATGACAGTAACTTTGATTGGAAGCTATCTCGATACGAATATGTTTTAGAAGCTTTAAAGAATTATGGCGTAAAGCAAAGAATTGAGTATATCAAGCAAAATCATGACTTAAGCTCATACAACGATTACTTAAGAATGAGAGAGCAACTCAAAGATACTGCTGTTAAACTTAACAAGCCAGAGATTTACAACGAAAAAGCATATCCAATTAGACCAACTGGAGGCATTAAATTCTTCAGATATAGAGCTAATCAACAACTTGGATATAGAACAATTCGTAGTGAGGACGATTTCATTTCACATTACAGATATAAATTCGGTGATGCATATGAAAAGGGAAGATTCCAAGAATTCAAAGATGAAAATGGTACTTTTATAGGCTTATTAATTGAATTAAGTGCTGATGAAGTATCACATTATCTCCATGATGATATCTCCTTCTGGATTGATTTCTACCAAGACAACAGCAAACAAGAATTATTTGCTAAAGCCGTCGAACGTGTTATACCATTAGAATACGAAGATAAGGAAGATGGATTGCAAATTATTGCACCAAGACATGTTGAAGAACTCAAAGAAGAAGGTCGTACACTATCTCACTGTGTCGCTTCATTCGTTGATCCTATCATCAACAATACAGAGAACGTTTTGTTTATAAGAAAAACAACTTCTCCAGGAACACCTTACTTCACTTTAGCTTTAGATAACGAAGGAAATATTGAACAAGTTCACTGTTTCCACAATGGCGGCGTTACTGAAGATGAGCAATTAAGAGCTTATACAAGATCCGTTCAAGAAAGCAATGAAATGTCCGTTTATAAAGAACCAAAGAATATTATTGGATTCTTGAAAAAATGGGCCACTGCGATGAAAGGCAAAGTTAAAGCTGCATCAATTAAAGATTCATACGGCATGCTCTGTGCACGTAGATAATCTTTATACAGACACCTTAATCATTTTATACAGACATTTAAATATTTTTACCATATAAGGAGGAATTTAATTATGGCAAACACAACAACTTCAACAAATACTACAGTCAACACAGCATCAACATTAGGAGGAAATAAAGATATGAAAAACAACAAATTTGCCCAAACATTAGTCAGAGAAGCAGAAGCTGCAAAGGCAGCCGCAGAAGCCAAAGCACAAAAAGATGCAATGGAAGAACACAACAAGAAAGTTTTAGAAGAAGAAAAGAAATTCGCAGAACTTCCACAATTTGAACTTGTTGAAACAGTTAAAGATATGGCATCAAAGAATGGCTTAAAAGTCGTTAAGGTCCATGTCTTAGACAACCCAGATGGTGTTGCTATCGGATATGCTGTCTCAGAATCAGACGCAAAATCAATGGTTGAATACTTACACCGTTACGGTAAAGACCTCACAACCGAATCAAAAGTTATGGAAGCATTAAGAAAAATGCAAGCCATGGTCGTCAAAGGCGGTCAAATGGCAGAAGCTGGATTAGTTCCAGAAAGAGAATTAGTGGTTGATGGTGTTAAATATATCGTCGTAAACAACGTTGCTCGTTCAACCACTGATGGACACGAAGTTGCAAATCTTAATGACTGTGGTGGCGTTAACTTACCAGTCACTGTCGCAGATGAATTATTAACAAACAGAATTCGTAACAGAAAATAAGGCAATATATGTTAGAGTGGAATGTACTTAATCCAGAAGGATTTGGTTGGAAAGAAGGTAAATATTGCTACAACATATTTACACAAGATGTGTTTGTAGGAGTTTATCTTGCCAGCGCATTAAAATCACGCAGAACTTTAAGTAAGGCATGTAAAGATAAAATCAGAGGTGCCTTATATAATCAATTCGGCGATCGCAGTGGATATGAATTTAGTCTTACATCACCACATGTTCAAAACAAAGATTATTATCTTTATATGGACGTTTATACGCAAGTAATGATGAATTTTGATAAATTCTGTGAGTATGTCTGGGAACATAGAAAAGAAATACTCAAAACAAAGAGACCTTATCCATATTGCAAATATTAACAGTAGATAAAACAGACATTTTATTACGGGGGAGGGGTTTCCCTCCTCCAGAAAGGAGACAGTTTATGAATAGTGAAAATAAGAACATGGTAGTTATTAACCATTGCAACGTTTGGCATGAGTATTCATCATTTAGACTTATTGGAGTCGTTGAGGAAGACAAAGTCGAAGAAGCAATAGAACAGATTAAGAACAAATTAAATTATTCTGACGAAGATGTACAGAATTATATTGATTGTTCAACAGTTGAAGTCGGTTATTTAGACATTTAGTAAAGGAGATTTAAACAGATGAGAATGCAAACAATTTCTACATTTAAAGAAGCAAAAGGTAAAACCTTACTTGTAAAGGATTCAGTTGGTAGTAGTTATTACGATATTGACTATTATTACGATGTTAAGAATGATAGACTCGCATCATTAAACAATCCAACAGAATTAGCAAGATTAAAAGGTAATTACTTTTTATTCGAAAGTGCTGCAACAGCATTAGACAAACGCACACTTATTGGTGAACCTGGTTGGGACGAAAGACGTAAGTGTGTCTATATTAAAATCGGTCACTTTGAGCAAGGCAGACTTGTCTTCGATGGCACAATTTATTATTCAACTAAGAAAGGACTTACTGTTGATCTTAATAAATCTGAAACTAATTGCTTAACCTGTGTAAAACAAGAAGAACGCAGGTATTATTACAATTCAGAAGACCGCTATAAAATCACAACCAAGAACACGAACGATTGTAATTATCTTTATGAATTAAATGGGCGCTCGCACTATTTATATGATATCTTAAGACAATACTATCGTTTCTCTTCAACAGGTGTTATTTTAAACGTTGGATACAACAGCATTTCATTCGCTCGTGAAAAGATTCCAACCAAGTTATCAGAAGCTCCAGCGATAGAAAGATATTCTGTTGCTATGAACAAAAGGTATAATTATGAGGAAGGATATTCAATTGATGCAGACCTTGATGACTGCTTAGAAGTTGAACCTCTTGATTCTGAGGAATGCCAAGAAGCAATCAGAGCAGAATTGGAAAGAATTGCAGCACAAAATGACTACTGTACAGGTAGAGTTTATGGTGCAGATAATGAATTCTTAAGCTATCAATTCACTGTAGCTTTAGGTCCTAACCCAGCAAAAGGTGCAAGAAGACCTATCGGCCATATTTACGCTAGAGTACAATACGGTGATATGTCTGAAATATTCTGTATAGGTTATGGCAAATTATCCGAAACAGGTGAAATGCGTGATATTTATCTAAGGAATTCTGCTGATGGTAAATATTACAGAGTTTGTAACCGTTACTTAACTTCATTTAAAGAATTAGTTCTTCGTAAGATGACTATTCTTAGCTCTACACTTGATATTGCAAAGAATTTAAGAAACAAAGAATTAATTTCTACCATAATTGGCGATAATGAAACTGGTTCTTGTAGCTTATCTTCCATTCAAAAAGGTGCAAAGGTAAGACACTCAGCGTTATTCATTGAGCAATTACTTAAGTTAGGATATAAGACTATTGCTGACTCTATGATTAATGAAATTAGCAATCGTCATGCCTGGAACGAATCAAACTGCTTAGGCGACCTAATTCCTGGTGCAGATGAAAATGCTAAAAACATTTATGACGCTCTTGGACTTAAGAAAGGATGGGCCAAGTGGGTATTGGCTAAAGCTATTGAAGGAAGTGGCTCATACATCCATGTTGCTGAATACGTTGATAATGCTAGACTTGCTATTGCTTGTGGCTTTGATTCAAATGCCCCATCAAAGGATGCTATGCTTGTAGCTGAAACTATCCATAATTTTAAAGACTATCACAGCTTTAAATCCTATTGTGGAGATTTCCAAACTGATTCCAGCACAGTTGAAAAACGTTTCAATACTCTATATGCAGATCCAAAGAGCAAAGTCGAAATAATGAAAACTTACAACAGAATGGTAAACAAAATCAATAAAGCTTGTCCTACAAACTCAAGCGCTGCATTACGTTACTATTCAGAATTATTTGACGACTACTGTGGAATTAAATCCATCAATAGAGTTCCAGAGGATGAGCATGTATTCATTGAATTTGGCTTATCAGATGAAAACAATAAAGTTTATTCTGAAAAGGAAATCAATGATATGTTACACCGTATTAGTGAAAACGCATCCGCTATCTACCATAACTATGAATCAGAAATCAATGCTAATTTAACAAAAGCCGTTGAAGAACAATGGAAAGAATCTAGAAAAGCCTATAGAGGTTATACCAAAGAAATCGATGGTTATCTATTTATCGTTCCTTCAACAATTTATGGTAATGATGACTACTCAATTAGAAACGAAGGTAATAAACAACAAAACTGTGTATACCGTAGTTATGCTAAGAGAGTTGCAGAAGGATCATACCAAATCGTTCTTATGAGAAAAAAGAGTGCTCCGAAAGAAGCATGTGTCACCATTGGTATTAACAGTGCTGGTGTTGTTGACCAAACTTATACTTATAAAGACGCTAGAATTAGCCCAGAACATGGTAGAGTTATTAAGAAATGGGTTGAATCACTTAAAAACACCAAGAAAGCAATCAAACTTTCTGATTATAACCCAGCTGGTTGGTGTATTGAATAAAGAAAGGAGGGAAAAATATGAAAGCAAATTCGGTTTTAATTCACCTATCTCTAGAACATCATGGAGATTGGCAAAAGATTTTCAACAGCATACAAAGTACAGACCACATTGGTGATGAAAATAAGGCAGAAGGCCGCATTAAGGCTGAGCTACATTTTGGTGCCGCTAAAGCTTTAACGCTTTTAGATGCGGACTATCCTGAATCATTAAAGAAAATTCAACAACCGCCTTTTGTATTATATTACAGAGGCGATATCTCTTTATTAAATTCAGATAAGAAGAAATTATCTATTTGTGGTTCGAAGGTACCTGTAGCCTGCAATACTGACACTTTAAAGAACTATATTCCAGAAGATGTCATTGTTGTATCTGGTGGCGGAGTCGGCATCGATACATCTATATTAGGCACTTGCTTTGAAAGAGGACAACCTGCTATTATTGTACTAGGGTCTGGAATTAATTGTAGTTATCCTGCAACAAACCAAGGACTGTTTGAAGCAATAGTAGATAATGGTGGCTTAATTCTTTCTGAATATCCGCCAATGGAAGAAGTAAGTCCTGAAAAACTAGTAATGAGAACTAGAATAGTATCTGGCTTAGGCGACGGTTTATTCGTCCCAGAGTGCCGCGTACGTTCATCATCATTCTATACTATCATGGGCGCTCTTCAAAGTGGTAAGCCAGTAATGCTATTACCTACTGATCCAAAATACGCTGATCAGTTGCAAAATAACATGCTTATTTCTGAAGGCGCAGAATTAGTATTAAGTGCACAGCATATTACAGAAATTTTAAATAAACAATAAGGAGGAAACAGAATATGGAAAAAGTTATTGTTTTTGATTCACGCGCTTTAGATCTTGAAGACGAAGACGCAGTTCAAATTTCTTGGGATGATTTCTTTGAATCAATCTCAGATAAGACTAACCCAGTCATTATAACAGGATATTTTATGGCCTGGGACGGCAAAAAAGAAGGGCATATGGTAAGAAAAAATCTCTATCAAGCAGTTAGAGACATTCTTATGGATGATTCTTCACCAATATTTTCTTTTGATGAGTCAGATAATTTCGTATTGGATGAAACCCATCACGATGCACCAGTCAGTGGTAATCATTATGTATTCCACGTTTTAACCGATGCAGGTGTTAAATGGTATGAAGAAAACAAAAATTCTTGTACCCCAAGAGAAATTGGTGAGACTCTCGTCAAACCAGAGTATTCTCGTAAAGTCGAACATAACGAGGTAGGATTATAATATGAATAACGCCGAGTTAGACTTTAAATCTACTTTACTTAAAGCTAAAGAGTGCAATATACGCGCTCATGCTTTAATAGTAGCCACAGAAGTTGAATATTTCTTTGGTGAATTACCAGATGAATTATTCGAAATTGCATGCGAAACAGCTTATGACCTTTATTTACACCGTGATTTCAGTGCTAATGAGGTTGTTTGTGCTATGAAGGCACTTAACAGAAAAGGAATTCGTATTTCAGAAATGAATCAAACTTCGATTATTAATCAAATCGAGAGAGGAGAATAAACATGAAAAAACTTTATGAAATTGTAGAACTTGTAAGCAACACAGAAGATGCTGTCGTTTTAAAAGTCAAAGAAAACCACAGACTAGACTTAATCTGCCTTGGTTGTTTTACAGGAAACGAAACTATGATAAGATTGACAAAAGGAGAGGATGTAACCTGTACTGTATGGTGCGGGGAGTCCTCTCATAGTTGGTCTTGGGGACGAAGCGGCTATACTTTAGTCAGTAAGAATGTTGAAGCTCAAGGAATATTGATTGCTGAATGTATTCAAGATTACTTTGACATTCTTTGTTGCGCTTCTAAGAAAGCTATTGCTCTAGATTTAAAAAGAAAGTCTAACGGTCAGCATACCCTTATTATCTGGGACAGAAGTAATATGGGCACTGATTGGGGTTGCCGTAAAGATGATGCATTCTATAAATCTTTTAAATCGCAAGAAGAAGCACTTGACCATTTTAAGAAATTAGGATATGATGCAAGAGTCCTTAGATCATATCGAGCTTCAGCTACAGGTTATCTCTGTTATGATTATCTTATTACAAGAAAGGAGGTTAAAAAGGAAAAAGCACCAAAACAAAAAGTTTATGTTGTGGTTGGCTGCTTTAGCGGAGAATATTATGTCTCTGAAGAACCTACAATTTATGGCGTTTATACAAACCATAATGATGCTTTAAGAGCAAAAGCTAAAGCTATCAAAGAACATGGGCCAGTCGATGGCCAAGAAGCAGACGTTAATGAGCCAAATTCAGATTACTATGAAGTCATTAACCTTTCTGCAGATTATCACGTGGTTATTCAAATTATTGAAACCTATCTACAGTAATGTTAATATAGAGGAGGAAAAATTATGTTAGAAAAAACACTCATCTTAGAATTAATCGGCAAGAAGAACTTTGTCGACAGAGTTGCATACGCTATTTGCAATCAACACCGCATCGCTATAACAGACATTCAGTTTAAATTATTTGAGCATCCAGATTATGGTACTCAAGAACTCATTGTTATTACCTATTCTGGTAGTGCTATTGCAGTTCGTAATGTCAATTACAATTCAAACAGTGCAAACTTCTGTGAAATAGCTAACATGATCAATGGCGGCTATTATGATGAAGTTAAAAGTTACAGAGAAATGTTAAAAGATCCAGATTGGGTCGAAATTGATTTAAGCTTATTAGCAAAGGAGGAAAATTAATTATGTTAGTTGCTAAAATTTCAAAAGATCAATTCGTTGCTTTAATGAAGAGATTCGATTATAATAAATGGTCTGATGCAGGTCTTGAAACCATTTATGACATCGAAATGGAATTTCAAGCTTTTAGCGAGACAAAACCGTTCGTCTTTGATCACCCTGCTATCAGAGGAGCTTATTCAGAATATGATTCCTTAGAAGAAGCAGCAAAAGATTTAGGCTATGATAACACTGATGATCTCGAAATGAGACACAACCATCGTACCACACGCTCAGGCACAGTCATTATTTATTAAAGAAAGGGGGATTAACCCATGGAAGATAAAGTAATTTCATATACAGTTGAACATCAACTCACAGTTAACGAATTAAAAGATGTCATTACGACAGCTGTTGAAGGAGGTATAGGCTATTGGGCCTGCCTCCTCAACGATGATGCGGACTATCAGGAATCTTTCAAAGAATTAAAGGAAGAAATGCCAGATGGTCCATGTTATTGTGACATTATTTACAGAACAATAGAAAAAGGTAAAGCCGTAAAATTCTTAGACGAAGAAGAGGACGAAACTTATTCTCTTACTTATGAAAATCTTCTTAATGGTATCAAGCTTTTTGAAGCCAAAAGGGGTAAGTCTGTTCATAAATGTCTAGAAGAAGGAGACTTTGATGCTATCGATGGTGATGCGGTCTTCCAATATGCTCTCTTCGGAGAATTAATTTATGGTTAATTTATCTAAGAAAGGAGGAAAATAATATGAAACATATTGCAAACTTAGGTATTACCACTAAAGAGGGGTTCTCAGTTAAACAACTTGAACGTTTCCCTTCAATGGAATGGGGCGATGAAGGTGGCATGCGCGCTGATCTTTATTACAAGAATATCAGAATATGCCAAGTATTCCAAGAAGGCAATGGCGGTGAAGCTATTGCCTATATGGATGCTAAGCTTAATGAAAAACTTTTAAAAGAAGTTCAAAAAGCTGCTTTAGCCTGTTTAAAACGCTTAGAACCAAATAGTTATGGCCCACAGGGGTATGATTGGTTAAAGAACAAGACCCCTTCTAAGATTGATGATGGCGATTACGAAGCCGTCGTTAACAACATAGAGCAATACTATGATGATCTAAAGCAAGCTAAGAAAATATTCAAAAAAGGTTACACTGCGGTTGCTGTAATAGACAATTATTTTAAAGTCTCTTACCTTTACTGCGACTTTAAGACCATTGAAGAAACTAAAGCTTACTTAACAGAAAAACATCCTAACTTAAAGTACGATAGCCTTAGACTTATCGTAAATTCCCCAAACCTTTC
Organism: Candidatus Colivivens equi; assembly: GCA_018066015.1. Taxonomy (GTDB): domain Bacteria; phylum Bacteroidota; class Bacteroidia; order Bacteroidales; family Bacteroidaceae; genus Colivivens; species Colivivens equi. The sequence continues at coordinate 10,347 of JAGHSE010000160.1, read as the reverse complement.
AACATTATAGGAGATAACTATGAGCCAAGACGAAATTTTACTTAAGATTTCTCATGCACTTGACCTAAGTGATTATGACTTTGAAATGCTAACTCACGATGTAAATAACTTACGCGGCGGAGAATGGCTTGATCAAGTTAAAGAAATCGGTGATAAAGAGCTTCTAAAAGCTTACAGACAACTTATTAAACAATAGGAGGAATATTTATGCTTAAACTAGTATTAGAAAAGAATAATGAAACAGCCATCATTGGTAATCAATACCCAGACTTCAGAGGTGAAACCTGGGTGCTTGATAGTTGGAATCCTCCAGCACACGCTGGAAGTACAGGCAGAGTTAATGTTCATAAACCAGGCAAGAATATTCATGACACAGCTAGAGAATTTTTCCCTGGCGTATTAGGTATGAAAATTGTGGAGGAATAACTATGACCAAGAAAGAAAAAGAAATGATTGAAGAACAGAAAACTAATTTTGAGTTAAAGTACTCTTCAGAAATGATTGGCTTAATTGTAGCTCAATATATCTATTTGGGTGAACAAATTATTGCCCAGATTACTGATGATCTTCTCAAACAGAAATTAAAAGAACTTAAAAAGCAAGAAAAGGAAGCTAAAAAACATAATCAATACATGATTATCGAGCCTCAAATGCAAATTGATATCGTCAAAGGATGCATTGAGCTATACCATCTTGATAGAAATGCCCGTTTGGACATTATTAAGGAAACTCTTTAATGAAAAACAGAAACGCACAGACATCACCAATCATCATTAGGAGGAATAATATTATGAAAAAAGCAATCACAATGACAATCAAATCAAACAGAACAACAGTCAGATCAGTTAAAACAAAATACAGCCTTGATCTTTCTACAAAATATAATGGTGAACATAAAGTAACCATTAGAAGATACACAAAAGTTAGTGTCACCAGAAAACCAGAAATCATTCTCACAATCGAAGAAGCTAATATGCTTGATGTTTTAACAGCACGTTCAAAAATGGACTGCTGGTTCTACATCGATGATTCTGATCTCCACCATATGGTAATAAGAGATTTAGAAAACAGAAGCAAAATTATGGACACCAGAGAAGCAATTTTAATCGTTGCAGATGGTATCACAAGCATCTACGATTACAGATTAACTGGACGTCAAATCAAAATTTGGCTTGACTTACTCAAAAGATTAGGTATAAAATAAGAAAGGAGACACATATGGGAAAATTAAAAGTATATCTAGTTCGTGCAGAAAGAGATAGAAATGTAGAAGTGTTTTCTATAAGACGTTTTAGTTCCATTGCTCAAATTAACGATTACTTCCGTGGATTTGAGATGTGGGATGTTACTGTCTGTATAAATATCTACAAAGACGGTGCATATATAGGATACATGCAAGATACACCAGATGGTTTAGTTGCAGTTAGTCCAACAGAAAGAATTTTAAAAGATTAGGAGGTGATTATATGACAGATAAAGAAAAAGTTGAGGCAATTAACGAATATTCTAATGCTATGTATGACTTCTGTAAAGCCATAACAAATGGCCCTTTCGACTGCGATGGTTGTATTAATATCAAAGTTGAAAAAAGAATGAGAGCAGCAGCAATGCGCTTATTAGAAGCTGTCGGATTAGATTATGACGAATATCCAGTTGCTTTATCAGAAGACTTAGGGACACGCTCATGTGAATGGGCATATTGTGCTCCTGTAGTTTTAGACAGAAAGAATAATAAATAGGAGGTATCACAATGAAAAAATTATACTCAATTGATGCAGAAAATGCACAACTTCACATTAGTAAAGGAAACAGCAAAATTGGAAAAGGAATCTGGGCAATCAGTTTCCTTCCAGGCAATAAAGATCACATGGTCTATATTGGTAAAAACGTTTTGTTGACAGACATTCCAGGAACTTGCAGCAAATACTGCGATGGTTGTGCTAAAGATGGTGCTTGTTATGCTTGGAGAGATTTAAAACTCCATCATAACGTCACTGTCAAAGCTTGGGCAGAAAACACGATCTTATTAAGATCTGGTCAACTATTCGAAAAATTAGATGAGTTCATTACTCAGAAGAACAAAGATTATTATGTTTCTAAAGGTGTAAAGGATAGAAAAATTATCACTTTCCGTATTAATGTATCTGGAGAAGTAGAGAGTCTTGCTCAATTCGAAGCTTGGAACAATTTAGCACTTCATCATCCAGAAGTTAATTTTGGTATTTATACTAAAAACTTTGATGACTTAGATAAATTTATGAAGAAGAACGGCAAGATTGCTGACAATTTCATCATCAACATCAGCGAATGGCATGGTGTTGCAAAAGAATTCTTGACAAAATATCCAAATCAGTTTAATGTATTTGAATATGATGATACAAACAGAAAAGATTGCGACCTTGATAACGTCGAAAAAGAACGTCTATCAAAAACAGTGCACTGTCCAGCTGTTACAAAGACTGGCCATCACGCAAAAACTAAAGATGGTAGAGATGTCACTTGCGATATGTGCAGAAGATGCTATACTAAAGGTCACACTTATACAGCTGTCTACAGTCACTAAGAAAGGAGGAAGCTATGAATAACAAAGAAATCAAAGAAGCTATTCATCGATACGGTGGAAGGATTTACAGAAGAAAAACTGATGCTGGTATTCCAATCTTCATTGTAAAAGGAGTTAACTGGGAACTTCTAGACGCCTTCATCGTTGATGTTGCAAAAGAAGATCCATATAATTTATGGGACTTCCATATTAAAGATTTGATGGATGGAACGATCGAACCAGAACCTGGCCAAATCTATTTCGAGATTGAACCTCGTGAAGATGCTTGGGGACATTTTCCAATTCCTGAAAAATACAGATATTATGAATGCGGTCTTAACCTTACCGTTAAAGAAAGGAGAATTTAATGAGCATAATACTTACTCAAAACGTTCGCATTAACACATTAATTACAAATTGTGTTGACAACATGAAAAAATGGAACTATAATGTTCCTAACACAATCAAATTTGTCATCGTCGAACCAAGAAGATTCCTTGGTCAATGTGTCTTTGCAAAAAATGGTAATCCATTGACAATCAAACTTAACAGATCTTTGATTAATCATGGAACAGAAAATGACATCACAGAAACAATCTATCATGAATTGATTCACGCATCACTTCCAAAAGGTACTCATCATAACGCTACCTGGTGTAAGGTTGCAAAAGAAGTCAACGAGAAAACAGGATTACATATTTCTAGATTAGCAGACTCTTCAAAACTTGGAGCTGACTACTATAAAGAATATAAATATGTATTTCGTTGTAAAAAATGCGGAAAGATCATCGGGTTATCTCGTATGACTAGATTCGTTAAGAATTACAACAAGAAAGACAGTAATGGTGAGCCTCTATGGTGGCATTCAAAAGACCATGGAGAATTTGAAAGAATTAAATAACAAGGAGGAAATTAAAAATGATTAAAGTTATTACCCAAATTTTAAATTTTACAACAGTTGAAGGATTAGAAGCTATCGGAGCTTGGGATCCAAACACAGTCAGTTATGATGAAGAATACAGAAAAGTTACCGAAGCATTACATGATCCAAAGAAGACTCTTGAATTAAGCAATCAATTCAAAGACTTCCTCAAGAACAATAAAGGCAAAGTCTTTAAACTCGTAACAAGAGATTTCTTAAGATCTTTAGTGAAGAACCTTGCGACTTACAGCAAGTATGCATCACACAAAAAGATTGAATCTGTCTTGCCAGATTATAACGAAAACATCTTCATCGCTACTGATTATGGTAGAGAATGTCTTACAAGAGTTCTTGGTTATCCAAAAACCAATATTCGTTATACAACTTATTTAAGATACGGTCTTGAAAGAATCCGTAAAGATTTACTTGACTGTGGAATCAAAGCTAATGTACAATTATGTCTTGCATCTCATGAACCTTGCGACTACGACGAGATCATTGAGACAGGTCACGAAGGTATGTATCAACTTTTCATTCCAATCATGCCAACAGTCTTAATTCAAAAAGAAGACTAGAAAGGAGGTAGTGCGATGATTACACTATCAGCAACTGCGACAGCAGCAGAAGCGGGTTTCGGTATCATAATACTATTCTTGCTTGTGCTCTGCGCACTCAATGACACTGGGAAAAGACCGCCTCGATGAGGGGGCGGCCTTCCCATTCATCAAAAAGAAAGGAGGATATAAATGGTAATTTTTACATTTGTTGTGGTTTGTGCAGCCATTGCTGCCTTCCTTGAAGCTAACCACATCATTTAATTTTACCTCAGTTTTTTGTCTTTATTGCCTAATTATTTCCTCTAACTGCATATTTTTGAGGTATTTTTAGGCAATTACAGTGAATTTAGTCGATATTTTTTAATAATTTTGTCCAAGGGTAGAGTCCACGACGTTAAACTGGTTTGCGGCCGCTCCTCCTCTACTCAACGCTCCTCCGCTTTCTTATTCACTCTTCCCACACCCCGATTTAAGCCACAAATAAGAGATGAGTCGTATAACTTGCCAGAAGAATGGCTTTCGTGGCTCTGCAGTGCCTTAAAATGAGAAATAGAGGTATTCTGGGAGTATTATCAGGGGTTGGGGGCGACGTCGTATGGAGGCGCACAGGATCAGGTACATGCACGCAGACGCACACGTATAATGTCTAATTTTTATGAGTCAATATCTAATAATTAGCAGGCAATGTCTAAAAAATAACAGGACAGAAATGGCCGATAAGTCGCCAAAACTATGGTTAAAACGCCATCTTTGGCGGATTATCTGGGGGCCTGGAAGTGGATAAATCGCCAGAAACAGGGTGAAGTGGCTGCTTGCAGATGCTTGCAATTGCTTGCAGGATCCTGGGATCTCTGGGATCTGGGCCAGATGACAATGCCAGAACAACGAAAAAAGGCCCTCTGCGCAGTGGCGGGTACCTTTTAAGATTGTGAGAGCGATCAGATGTGAGAAAGGAGAACCTTAACCAGAAACTACTCGGGAAACGAATAGGAGGCGCCAGGGTTGCCTATTACTCTGGGTGAGGCAATGAAAATTTTAAGATTTTGAGTTTTTATGATTTGCGCGAAGGGCTCGCTCTCTTTATACCCTTCATCGTAAATAGTATATCATAGGATGACGCAGGTGTCAAGAAGAATTTTAGTCTAAGGGCAAGTTCAGGACTATAAACTGATTCGCAGCCAGGGGGAAGTGTGAGCAGCGCAGGCTAGATCAGTAGAAATATCTGGGAACATGGGCGCAAAAAAAAGAGGAACCGAAGTCCCCCTAAGTGCATTTATTAATTGATTACTCTTCCTCGTACGGATCGGCGTCCTCTACAGGGATTCCAACGTATTTCTCATAAGCTTTTTCAAATTGCTTATCGGTGAGTTGCATGACGTCTAAGGATTTTGGTGATCCAAAGACTTTGCCTTCGTTGAATCCTTGAGCTGAACGTTTCGCGATCGTGGTTGCCATCATGCGGTCACGGCACTTCGGTGACAGGCGCATCTTTAGAAGTTTTGCAAATGCCTGTTCTTTGGTAAGTGCTGGCATGATGTGAATGGAGAGATCAGTGCAGTAGACAACAGCCAGATAAATTTCTTGGCCTGCTGCTGCGGCGTCCAGAATTTCTTTTGTCTTCATGTTTCGTCGCCTCTTCCTGCTACATCTTGTAAATTACTTCACCGTCTGCCGCAGTGGTAGTTGCAGGAACTCTCATTCCTGTATCCCTGGCGATGACGATGTCAAGCGGGAATCCACGTGGGACATCCCAGATTCCGTATTTTTTACGGTGCTTGCGTTTAAGTGAATAATATTCGTCTAGTACTTCTTTTAAAGAGAAGAACGAGGATGAGCCCTGAACTTCACCAGTCTCTTTGTTGACTGATCCTTTTAAGAAGATGAAGAATTCTTCTCGATCATAGTCTTTCAAGATCGATTGACTGCGTTTGATCGCGTCGTCAACTTCTTCAGGAGTCATTAGCTTGCTTGCTTCAAATTCTTTTGCTGGCATGTTAGATTGCCTCCGTGATACTTAAGTTACTATCGATCGTGATGTACTTGTTCTTGTACATGATTCTTTCTTCTATGATTCGATCAGCTGTCTCGAAGTCACCGTTCTTAACACGGCAGCTCCCGACTGCTTTGTCTAGGATCTCCTCTACACGATATTCTGCTTCGCTGTAGCTTGTACAGCAATAGCTTTTTCCTGTCTTATGATCTTTTACGATCCAAGTTTCTCTCATTAGCTTTTGTTCCTCTCTCTAGAAATAGTACACACATAAGGTCCCAACAATCATGAAGCCGATCTCGAAGATGAGTTTCACCACATCCGCGATGACGACAACTTTGTAGGATGCCTGAGCGGCGTCCACATTACTGTTGAAGATCCTCCTGAACGTCTCTGGCTCCTGGGTCATGATTTCCTCGATCACAGTTTTGGAGAGTTCAGGATTCATGAAGATTCCGATCTCCGCACCAGTGATGATCACTCTCACTCCGAAGTAGATTGCCAAAATCAGTCCGAGTATTTCCATACGTAGATATTATACCACAGGACTGTATATAAGTCAAATTGATTTTAAAATATTTAAAGAGCTGCCAAGGTTTTCATGCCAAAGCCTCTGGTGTCAGGATGAAAGAGCGCTTCTGCTTTAGAGACAATCTTTACTTCCTCAGGGAACACAATTAGTGTATCGTTGCGGCGTGGATCATGCCATTGTTTCACCTTTTTAATATTGAATTCATAACGAGTTATCTCAAAATCCACGGTCACATCATCCAGAACACGAATCTCTGGCGGCATGTGAACAGTTGGATATTTTTTAAAGAATTCCTCTTCAGTGACAGGTTTACCATTGATCAAAATCTTTTTATCTCTAAACATGCGGCTAAATTCCATCGTACGCAAGTTTTTACTGTATGTTCTTTCGTACTTAGTTACCCCGATGATCTTGAACAGTGAATTTCTATATATACAAAAATCGCCGACATGAGTCTCCATCTCAGCTCTGCTCATCTTCTTATTCCACATAGAAGTCTTCCTTCAAGAGGATCATGTCATTCACTCCATGGACCTCAACGGTTCTATCCTCTACTGGGTAAACGCCAGCGCCATCTCTTACACACATGCATTCGTACACTGGGTAGATGCTCATGCTCTTACATACATCGTTTGTATCATTAACGCAGCCAGTGATTCCTTCTTGATAAAACCTGTAAGCTTCCCTGGAGATCATTCCATTTTTATATAAATTCTTTACGTGTCTTTTTGAATCTTGAGTAGATTTGCAAGCTAAAGATATAGTTTTTTCAAATCTTGCGCCAACAATTTTATAAACGAGACTATTGTCCCATTTGTAGACGCAGTATCTCCCGATCCTATTAAGCAACTGAATTTTGTTCATGATTATTATTATACATCAGACTTTCCATGGTGTCAAATATATTTTTTTGGAATCTAGTGAGGCCAAGTAGCTCTTTATAGGTTACTTTCTTTTTGCCCTTCTTCAACAAGGTGGAGCTCTTCACAATCAATTCATAGAAGTCTTTGAAATCTACCCAACAGTTATAGCCATATGCTCCTCCTGTTGCGGATCTTAATTCGATGATCTTTACTCTGGTCACAGGAAACTTTTTGTACTCTCCCATTTCTTCTGAAATATATCTAGGAAGAGCACTAAGAAGTCTCTTTCCCAACCTTCCAGTTCTCTTATCTCTTCTTAATTCATGGTATTCAACATTTTCTGTATAACCATGACATTCATATTTCGCGTCTAAAACGCAGATATATGTCGCAATCATATTATAATGACGAGTAGGAAAGGATTTCCCGACGAATTGTTCTAAGAGATTTTTGCTGATCATACATATATTATACCACAGGATAATTTTCCTGTCAAGGATCAAGTGATCTTTTTTTTATAATAATAATACTCCCCCAATTATATATTATAGCACAGAGTCTGTCAAAAGTCAAGAGAGAGATGAGAGAGAGGGTGAAATTGAGAGATGATGGAGATGGAGAAAATGGAGAAACAGGAAGAGAGCAGCAGAGGGCCTGGCCCCTCCCCTCCCCCAACTCCTTTTCTTTCTTCCCCTTAAAGTCGCTTTTCCTTTCCCACTCTTCCACTACTTATAAGACCCCTACTTCTCGCGCATAATACATGCTCGCTTAGCTCACATATGCCCTTAGACATACACTTATATGTGTGTATAAACACATGTGTTACATGTATACATGGGTGTGGGAGCTGCGCTAGCTAGAAACCTATTAGTAATATTATAAGAGTGCGCCGCGTACCCGTAGGAAAAAGGTCAAAGACTAATATTAACGAATTTAGAATTAATTAATCGTTATGATGTAGGAGTAGGCGAAAGAGTGAAAGACTAATATTAACATGTATGTATATATACACGTACGTGTGTAGGTGCAGGTAGGCACGCAATGTGTAGGTGCGGGCGCACACTACCATTGAGAACCATATCCTTAGAAAGAAAAAAGAAAAGTAACAAAAGAAATAAATAAAGATAATCCTGAAAAGAGTCTGGTAGATATTTTACGAGAATTTGTTTTAGACAAAATTCTCTACAAATACAGTAAACTGTTTTTTTATTATTTTCTGGGATGAGATGCTTTCGGAGACTTTAGGTTGGAGGGTACGCATGAGCATGCTACGCAGTTTCGATTCTCTCACTGCTACGCATGGGTGTAGGCGGGTAGGAGTAATCAATTAGGAAAAATATGATCGTGGGGGTAAGGGTGTGGGCGAAAGGTGTTGGGACTAAAACTAAGGGGTTGGGAGGAGAGGGGTAGAGGCGAACGAGGTTCGAATTTATTGAGGTGGGAGGTGCGGGTATATACGTACGGGCACGCGACTAAAATTAACATATTTATAGTGTCGAGTATGGACGACAGGATGTCGCAAAAGTTGTAGAGTATAATCGACAGAGAGGGGGAAAGAAAGTACAAAAAAACGCGTCCCGACGGCGCGTTATTTTATGGTTTTTGTTAGGCTTTTTTCTTGGTCTTTTTGTCTTCCCTGAATGGGATAAAACTATCGAATAAGAAGTAGACAATGAAGCATCCAACAGGGCAAGTTATGAACTCTGCGAGGAGCAAGAATAGGAACCAAGGAGAGCAATAAACTGAGGCTAAGATTGCCGCAATTACTGGGCCTAGAATACAGGCCAAACCTGTTACAAAAGCAAGGAGGAGGAACACAATTATGGCGGTCCAAATGAGGAGGTCTACTGGGCCAAATGGGATAGAGTTTTTACTCTTCTTGGCCATTATTTTTTGACCTCTTTTGAATCGACATCCATGACTCTTAGAGGAGGAGTAGGAGTATCGATAATTGGATCCTTAACTGGACCATCGACGACCTCTTGTTCTGGCTCTTTTGGAGTCAAGAAGAACTTCTCTTTAATGAGTTGTTGGAGGTTAAAAAGTGAGCCATCTGGAGCATAATGTCCGATCATGTTTACGATGTCTTTTGCAGTGCGAACTACACCGATTGCATAGGCCTCTAATGAGTTACATTTAGTGGCACAATTGTCTTGTGATTTGTGGGTGCATTTTACACCAGGAACTAGTTTACATTCTTTCATTTTTACTCACCTTTTTTCATTAGATATTCTGGCGAAACAGCCTTGAACGAGAGCTGTCCGTCGAGGGATCTTAAGACGTATCCTTCACGTAAAACTGAGTTGTTTACAGAGGATGGTCCTGTAGCTATTTTGAGCATTTCTTCAACCGAATCTGGAAGGATAAATGACTCTGAAACAATAGGTACCCAAGGGATGCCAGCTTCTGCTAAAAGGTCTCTTCCTTCTAGTGATCCCCAACGACCTTTTTGTGAGTCGATGAAGTTAAAAGCTGCAAATCTATGGTCATCTAATTTGAGAGGATTTCCTTGCCAATCTTTGCCGTATGATTCACCTTGAACGCAGGCAAATTTCATGGTTGGATGATGCTTGAGATAGTCTTTTAAGAAGTCTACAACATGATATTTTTCTGCCATTTCGACATAGATATTATCGTTCTGCATGAAGACTTTTTCGTTGTGTACATTGCCAGATCCGAAGCAGATATTTCTAGAGCAAATATATGTTTTGAACTTACCAAATTTGAGTCTTTCGACTAAGATCGTGGTAGAGGTTCCATCAATTTTTTCTGTAACTACAAATGGCTTTTTGATTTGTAAAATTTCAGGACAATTTTGACAATTGTGAGTAAGTATATTATTAACAAAGAAATTATGATTATCTTTTACAGTGATGTCATATAATTCTTTATGGACAGTGCCTGTCATACCATAAGATCCCATATCAATAATATCTATGAT
>JAGHSE010000318.1 GCA_018066015.1 Candidatus Colivivens equi | reverse complement strand
AAGTCCTTACACTCCTTACCACTCCTTACCACTCAAGCATATAATAATAGAAAAAATAAGGCAGAAAATCTGTCATATTAAACCAAAATCGTGCATTAGCATTATGATGATAACAGACTCAGTTTTGATTGCCGCTGCAAATAGATAACACCACCCCATCCTGTAGTTTTCTGATTTAGGTTGATTGCCTTAAACCTTAGATGAGTTGATTCTGCTCAAAGAATAAAATTCACGATTAAATTAACAGGTAATTTGCAGGCATTCAGTTCCTGCATTTTCATCCTCACCTCAGCATAGATTAAGTAAACTTATCTCTGCATTCGGTTCGTCGAAAATTTACGTTTAAAATATATCTGATGCCTACGGCGTAACTGAAACTTATTTATGTAATAGAGCCCCCATATTGTTAAGGTGGGTTCTATTAATTCATTTCTTGCGATTTTGAGATTTGTTCCGAGCAGATTGCTGTGCGGAAGGAAGGAGTGATGCGGGCATCATGACTGACTGAAAAGCAGTAAGATGCCGAAACAAAACCAAAAGGGCTGAAAAGAACGATATCACCCATATTTGAAAAATTATTACCTATTCGGTGAATTTATAGAACCCACCTTATATCTTTAGCACAAAATAATTATTGATAGTGTGATTGCAAATAGAACAATATTTCTGGCAGTGGTTCCTAATACTTTGTTTAGTTCTCGTCCTTGTAGTTTTCTTAATTTGCTGTATGTAGGATAATGACACAGCAACAACCACAATATAATAATAAGGGATGAAATAGTAATATCGCTGGTGATAATAATCTTTCCCCAAATTGCTAATACTGATGCTATGACGCCTATTAGGAGATAGGAAATTCGTCCGAAACGTGGCCCAAAACGTACTACTAGTGTTTTTTTCTTGGATATAATATCTTGGTTGTAGTCTCGATAATTATTCACCATCAGGAGAAGGTCTGTAACCAGTCCTTGTGCAACTCCAAACATTAGTGTTGCAATACCGATTTTATCTGACAAATGAAAGGTAGTGCTGTTAGATGTAACTAAAAATGTGAAATAAACAGGAATAATTCCGAAAAACAGGATGACAAGTATGTCTCCGAGTCCAAGATATGAAAAATGTGTGGTATATGCAAATGCAAAGATGACACAAAGAATTCCTACTATTATTAATAGATATGTGTGGCTTATAATAAATTCGGATGAGTGGATTAATATGGTCAATCCAAATGAACAAGCAATGATGAGGGTGAGGGCAATGCCAATCTTCATGGCTTTGGGCGTGATCCATTTTTGTGCACAAGCACGTTGGGGTCCTAATCTGTCTTCATTCCTGTCTGTGCCTTTCTGATAATCAAAATAGTCGTTGATAAAATTGGCTGCAATTTGCATGGTAAGTGCAAAGAGAAGACATGCTACGAAATTGAATATTGAGCATTCTCCGCCATTCTGCAGTGTGGTTATCAATGCCAGTACTCCTCCTACTATTACAGGGGATGCTGCTCCAGTGAGAGTCTTAGGTCGTGATGCGAGTATCCATGCTAGTGGGGAGTTGACATGAATGGTTTTTTGATTGTTCATAATGGATTAATTATTGGTTGACAATATAAAGAGGTGCTTCGTTGCCCATATTAAATATAAGGTCTATGATACTGAGATTGGGAGTAAATCCGTGCTTGTGAGCAAAGACTTGGTAATATTCCCTTTGCTTGGTATTTTGAATTTCTGCACTTGAACTTTGAGCCTTGAACTTTGAGCCTTGAGCCTTTTGCAAGGTAGGCATCTGGAGAAATGACTTACAGGCTTCAATTAGTTCGATATTGAAATCAATCAAAAAATCAAAATGCTTTTCAAAGATAGGCTTGAAGTCATATTGCAGGTATTCAAAAAACGGACTGTTGTAATACGTTGTCTCTAATGCATGCCAATGCTTATATCGCCAGTCTCCATGTTCACTTATACGAATGTCGCGCATTAGTAGTGGGGTGTCATGGCAGAGAGACTCAGCCTTTTTTATAGGTACAGTCAACTTCAACGATCCCTGCGGGGAATCAATCAGACAGTGGTTGTAATAAGTCTGTTTTTTGTAAGGTTCGTCAAAATCCAGTTCTGCATTGGCAGATGCATAGTAGTTGTGCCACCACTCAATAGGAGGCAGATAATATATGGGATGCTTCATCTAATAAAACAAATAATTCTTCAATCGTCGTTGCTCTTAGAATTTGTATTCGTGTCTGTCGGAAGTTTGGTATGCCCTTAAAAATAGGAGACGAAGCAAGATGTCGGCGCACATGAATAATACCCCCAGTTTCGCCATGAGTACTATAACGTACACTGTCCAATACTTGTCTCTTCAAAATAGAAATTGCCCAAGAGGTAAAGTCAGCTCCCATTTCGCATTCTAAAGATGAGGTAACAGAGTTAGAAGGGTTGTCAATGTAATTTCTTATTTCCTTAAAAATCCAAGGTCGTCCAAAAGTGGCACGTCCAACCATTATGCCGTCAACTCCATATTTATCAAAATATTCTTTTGCCTTTTCTCCGCTGTCAATATCACCATTTCCAATAATAGGAATATACATACGCGGATTGTTCTTTACCTCACCGATTAGGGTCCAATCTGCATTTCCTGTGTACATTTGACTGCGGGTACGTCCGTGAATGGTTAGTGCTTTGATGCCTACATCCTGTAGTTGTTCGGCTAATTCTACTATGATTTTATGATCGTTGTCCCAGCCAAGTCGTGTCTTCACTGTTACCGGTATGTTGACTGCTTCTACAACTGCTTTTGTGATTTGTAGCAATAATGGTATGTTTTGCAACATTCCAGAACCACATCCCTTTTTGGCTATTTTCTTAACAGGGCAACCCCAGTTTATGTCAAGTACATCAGGATGAGCCTCGCGTTCAATAATTTTTGCAGCTTCGGTCATACTTTCAACGTCCCTGCCATATATCTGAACGGCAGCAGGGCGTTCATCAGAGCTAATCTTTATTTTCTGCAGACTGCGGTCAATGCTACGAATAAGAGCATCAGCACTGACAAATTCAGAATATACCATACTCGCTCCGAACTCTTTGCACAAGAGTCGGAAAGCTTGATCTGTCACGTCCTCCATAGGGGCAAGCATGACTGGCCTGTAACCTAAATCTATATTACCAATCTTCATTCTCGCTCACAAAGTTACAAAAAAAATTACCTGCATAACATAGACTTACGATAGAAATTCTTACATCGTTAAGTTCTGCTATTGTTTTTCCTAATGAAATTAAAGTTGAACCTGTAGTAATCACATCATCTACCAGCAGTATATGTTTGCCTCTCAATACCTCAGGATGAATTACTTTGAAGATACTCGATACATTGCTTTGCCTTTGTTGATGTTCAATGCGTGTCTGTGATGTGTTGTTCTTAATTCTTTTAATTGCATTGGTAATTACTGGAGTGCCAGTCACATTAGAAATACTTTTAGCAATGTAGTAGGCTTGATTATATCCTCTATGTAATCGTCTTTGCCAATGTAGTGGTACAGGGACGATAATATCAATATCTTTAAAGAATCCTACGTCGTTATATTCTAATGCCATTAGTCTGGCTAAATATGCTCCTACATAGGGATTGTCATAGTATTTAAATGAATGAATGACTTCGCGTAAACCTGTGCTTGAATAGAAGAGATAACTTGCTGCACGCTGAATGGGTAAATGATACCAAAATAATTTTTCAATAGTATTTTCTTTAGTAAGATGACTGTTAGTATAGGGTAATTTGCGCAAACAGTTGATGCAAATATGTGATTCCTGCTTGTTTAGTCTTTCATTGCATATTATGCAATATCGTGGAAATAATAGTTCTATGATATCAGTCCAAATCACCTATTACCTTACTTATTTGTTCTGTTGTATATCCTTTTGAATAGGCATACCTATATAGTTTTGCCTTGATTTCATACTGAGTCTTACCATGTGTTGACGGACGTTTAGCACAAAGTATTTGTTTTAGGTATTCCAATGTTTCTGATTCAGAAATTTCGTTTTTGGCTTCATTGATATTGTGTTGAGAAATTCCTCGCAGTCTTAATTCGTTTTCAATCTTCATTACGCCCCAACCATTATAGTGGAATTTCTCGTAAATAAAAGCTTGTGCATACCTTTGTTCGTCAATGAATTTATTTTTTAGCAGTAGGGCAATAACATTGTCACGTTCTTCTTGTGTCATGTCCCATTTTGCAAGTTTTCGGCGTATGTCATAAATGCAGTATTCGCTTTTGGCGCAAAGAGCAGACATCTTTGAAAATGCCTCAGACTCGGTTATGTGTTTTTTTCTTACTTCCATACTCCTGTTACAAATCTATCTTTACCAAATTGGTCTTTGCGTATTGCTACGTCAGTGAAACCAGTATCTTCCATAAGTCTTAGAATGTCAAGTCCAAATCGGCTATTGATTTCAAAAGCCAGAACACCATTGTCGGAAAGATGATGCGATGCAAAATGGGTAATATGTTCATAGAAAATCAAAGGAGTGTTGTCGTTGACAAATAATGCTATGCTGGGTTCATAATCCAAAACGTTTTTATGTATTTCTTCTTTTTCACTATTGAGTACGTATGGTGGATTGCTTACAATGATGTCGAAACATGTATTAATAGTATTTGACATGTGCTCGTGTAGTTGGCATTTTTCTATTACATCCACCTTATTATATATAATAGGTAAACTAAGTGCTTGAGAATTTTGTGAAGCGATGTTCAAGGCCCTTTGTGAAATATCCCAACCTTCAACTCTGGCTGAAGGAAAGTGTTTTTTTAGGGCTAGAGCAATACACCCACTACCTGTGCATACGTCAAGTATATTCTGTGGCGCTGATTGTTGTGGATTGACGCAGTGATAGTTGTTTACTAACCACATTATTAATTCTTCAGTTTCGGGACGTGGAATTAGTACGCCAGAACCAACCTGTATTGTCAAACCACAAAATTCTGTTTTGCCAATTATATATTGGATTGGTTCTCCCTTTGTGAGACGTTGAACTGCTTTTGCAATGTCATGTTTTTGTGTGGAAGTAATTGATGTATCATTTTCTGTCAGTAAGAGTATGTCATAATCTGTTTTTTCTGGCAATAATTCATGTAGGAGCCATGACGTGATGGCTCTTGCTTCATTTCTGTCATATATGGCAGTCAGTGTGTCAGTGATGTTCCTGAATAGTGATTGCATAGTGCAAAAGTACAGTTATTTTTTCATTTTTCCAAATTTCAGAACTAAAGACTCAATTTGGCACATAGTTTGTAGTATGAATTTTTAGAAGGATAATATATTGAACAAATAATACTATTTAAACAATAACATAAAAAACTTTTAGATTATGAACATTAAACCATTATCAGACAGAGTCCTCGTACTCCCTGCACCAGCAGAAGAAAAAACAATTGGTGGAATTATTATCCCAGACACAGCAAAAGAGAAACCTCTTAAGGGTGAAATCATAGCAGTAGGTGATGGAACCAAGGATGAAAAAATGATTCTTAAGGTTGGCGACCAAGTGCTTTATGGCAAATATTCTGGTACGGAACTTGAATATGAAGGTACAAAGTATCTCATCATGCGCCAAAGTGATGTGTTGGCTATTTTGAAATAAACATACAAGTAACTCAGTTATTACAAATAACTAGAT
>JAGHSE010000443.1 GCA_018066015.1 Candidatus Colivivens equi | reverse complement strand
TCACAGATGGGCGAGATTGAGTTATAAAAGTAATTATTCAAACCTGTTTGTAATAAGGACTTTAATAACTAAATCGTACCAGCAAAGCTGGCTGAGACGCCTCTGCGTGAGGAATCAGAAAATGCTGGAACTGAAACTTAAATAATAAACAATTACAATTCTATGATAAAACCTTTTTTAGATGACAATTTTTTGTTGCAGACTGAAACTGCACAGAATTTATATCACGAGCATGCTGCTAAGTTGCCAATAATTGATTATCACTGCCATCTTGACCCTAAGATGGTAGCTGAGAATCACAAATTCTCTTCTATCACTGAACTCTGGCTCGGTGGGGACCACTATAAATGGAGAGGAATGCGTACCAATGGTGTTGCTGAAAAGTACATAACTGGTGATGCTTCAGATTGGGAAAAATTTGAGAAATGGGCAGAAACTCTTCCTTATACATTCCGCAATCCACTGTTTCACTGGACTCAGTTGGAGCTGAAAACAGCATTTGGTATTACCAAAATACTAAAGCCTGAGACTGCAAGAGAAATTTATGAAGAATGTAACGACAAGATTCTGCATGATCCTTCATATAGAGCCCGTGGACTTATGGAGAAATATAATGTAGAAATAGTCTGCACTACAGATGACCCAGTTGACGACCTTCGCTATCATAAACAATATGCAAGTGAAAAGACATTCACACGAATGATTCCTGCATGGCGACCAGACAAAGCTATTGCTGTAGAAAATCCATCTGCATTCCGTGATTATATTGAACGCCTAAGCGATGTAAGTGGAGTGAATATCTCTACATTCCAAGATGTAATTGATGCTCTGCAAAAACGTCATGACTATTTCCACACAAACGGATGTAGATTGTCTGACCACGGAATGGACGAATTCTATGCCGAAGACTATACAGAGAGTGAAATCAATAACATCTTTAATAAAGTATATGGAGGACAAACTCTGACTGAAATAGAGTGCAGAAAGTACCGCAGTTGTATATTCTTGAAAATGGCTGAAATGGACTACGAATCAGGGTGGGCACAACAATTCCACTATGGTCCGATGCGTAACAACAACGAAAAAATGTTCCGCCTTATAGGTCCCGACACTGGATTTGACTCAATTGGGCAGGCTATCACTGCTCGCTCAATGGCTAAATTCTTCAGTCGTTTGGCTTTGAAAGATAAACTGACAAAAACTATCATATACAACCTTGACCCTTCTGACAACGAAATGGTGGCTACTATGATTGGCAATTTCCAAGACGACACTTGTCCTGGTAAAATGCAGTGGGGTTCAGGTTGGTGGTTTATGGACCAAAAACGTGGTATGAAAAACCAAATGAACACATTGTCTGTATTAGGTCTGCTTAGCAGATTTGTTGGTATGCTCACTGACTCACGTTCTTTCTTGTCATACCCTCGGCACGAGTATTTCCGCCGTACTCTCTGCAATCTGCTTGGCAACGACGTTGAAAATGGAGAATTACCTTATAGCGAAATAGTTCAAATAGAGAAAATGGTTGAGGATATTAGTTACTACAATGCTAAAAACTACTTCAATTTTTAAAATAGTTGTGATTTGTCTTGCTAGCATGGTGTCTCTTACTTGTTCAGCACAGCAGACTGCCTCTTTTTCCAAAAGCATCAAAACTGTACAAGTTAAGGTGAACGGGAAATGGGGGGAACCTCCTGTAATGCTCAAAGGAGGCAATAACTATGTGGATATTTCATTTGATGACCTTCAACACGACTATGAACGATACACATATAAAATCACGCATTGTGATTCAGAGTGGAATCAATCAGATATTTACGAAGGCGACTACATGACGGGAGTGAATGGTGCATATCGCCTTGAGGAATACACTCAGTCGCTGATGACGGAAATGGAATACAACCATTATACTCTTCGTTTGCCAAACGAGAATGTTAATCTGCTTATTAGTGGTAACTATAAGGTGGAATTTTTTATTGACGGAGAAGACGAACCAGTAGCACAAGCTTGTTTCAGTATTTTGGAACCATCAGTAGGTATTGACATTGAAGTGAGCGCCAATACTGACATTGATACCTACGCATCTCATCAACAAGTGTCGTTCACTATCAACTACAGAAACTATTCAATAAATAATCCTGAGACTGAATTTAAACCTGTAGTGACTCAAAACCGACGTTGGGACACTCATGCTTCAGGTATGACTCCAACATATATCAAATCAAACGAACTGATATATAGTTTCAATAAAAGCCTCATCTTTGATGCTGGTAATGAATATCGAAGGTTTGAAATACTCGACAAGTTAGTGCCTACAATGAACATTGATAAAATGTACTACGAAAATGGCTACTATCATGCTGTGGTGTATGCAGACAAACCAAGAATAAATTATCTATACGACGAAGACCAAGACGGACGTTACTATATTCGCAATAACGATGATATTGACAACGACACAGAGAGTGACTACTTCTACACACATTTCACGTTGCAGTCACCATTACTGCCTGGAGGAAGTGTATTTCTCAACGGAGACCTTACCGACAACAGTTACGACTCGTATTATCAAATGGACTATAACATGATCGAACATCAATATGAGATAACTCTGCCACTCAAACAGGGTTCGTATAATTATCAATATGTGATAGTTGACGACAACAACGACAACTCAATTGGTAGTGTTGCTCTGACTGAAGGCAATTATCATCAAACTGAGAATGAATATTATGTATATGTATATCATCGTCCGTTTGGAGAACGTTATGACAGGCTGGTAGGTTTTAATAAAAAAACTTATAAGAACTGAGATGCAAAGTTTTTTACCACGGCGGAATGACTGAATGTCATTCTGCTTGCGACGAAGAGAGGTTTATCTCTCTCGAGGAGTGCCGAAGGCCCTACACGAAATAATATGAAAAATTCGAAAACTTAATCTGTGATAGTAGGGGCAAGCCCTCCGGCACAGATTAAAAAAGAAAAATTCAAGTGTTATTCAGTGCATGAGTAATAAGAACTATTGTCACATAGACGTCTATTTGCCTGTAAAATACAGATTTCTGAATAAGGCATTATGATGGGAATCTTCCCGTCGGTAATGACTTAATTTTCGCAAATTTTCGTGTTTTTCGTGGTAAAAAAAACTACGTGAGGAATCAGAAAATTCAAAAAACTGAATTATGACAAAGCGAAAGCCTATTTGGTTGATACAATTTATTTTGGGAGGAATGTTTTTGTTTCTCTCACAATGTATTGTTGCGCAGACTCGCGACTCGATTTATCACTATCTAAATCACTATACAAGATTTGGAGAGAAACTACCAACTGCCACTTTGGAAAGCTACACTGTCTCACATTTTGACTCAACTATCAATGTAAAAATTGGCGGAGGATTTACTGAACAAGCATTCACAGCCGACATTGTCGAGAATATTTATAAAAAGGTAGCATCATTCTTGCCTGACTCCCTCAAAACCTACAACTTGCAAATCATCACTGCTGGAAAACGTATTGAGGACTTAGTGCCAAATTATTTCCGCACTGGACAGATTGACTCAACCAGGACGTGGAAAACAGAATATTCCGGACACGCTTGGGTGCGGAATAATAGTGCAGGATTTACTGCAATGAATGGCCTAGACAATGTGCATATCGGACTGTGGCAAAGTCATGGAATATACAACAAGACTGGTGACTGGTCTTGGCAGCGACCAAGACTTTTCTGTACTACAGAAGACTTGCTCTCACAAACTATTGTCATACCTTATATTATACCAATGCTCGAAAATGCAGGAGCAATTATATATACTCCTCGTGACCGAAACTGGCAAAATAATGAAGTAATAGTTGACAATGACAAGAGCAATACAGATGGTATTTATCATGAAGCATCAGTAGGGAATGCAAAATGGATAAATACAGACTCTGTTGGATTTGCATACCTGAAAGATAAATATTCACTCGGAGACAATCCTTTCCGCGATGGTACCGCCAGGTATATCCCCGCAACGAACAATAATAATGGACTCGCTACTGCATCCTGGCAACCTTACATTCCTCAGTCTGGCAAGTATGCTGTATATGTTTCTTATGTAAGTATGCCAAACAGTATTGACAATGCCATTTATCAAGTTTATCACAACGGCATCATTACAGAATTTGAAGTAAACCAACGAATCGGTGGAGGAACATGGGTATATCTTGGCACGTTTGACTTCAAAGAAGGGTTCAATGATGACTGCAAAGTCGTACTTATCAACACGAGCAAAAAAGAAGGAGTCGTAACAGCCGACGCAGTACGATTTGGTTCTGGATACGGCAACGTTACCACGAGTGAAAAAGTGAGTAGATTACCACGTTGGGCTGAAGCAGCACGATATTATGCTCAGTGGGCAGGATTTGCAGATAGCATCATCAGTCATACCGGTGATGACTACAAGGACGACTTATATACCCGACCATATACTATCAATTCACTTGCGGGAAGGCATTTTGCACAAACTGATAGTACAATAACAGACAAAGTACCTTTGGAACTGGCTGTAGCCTTCCACACAGATGCTGGATATAGCAAAAACGAAGAATATATTGGTTCGCTTTCAATATGCACCACAACCCGAACTCATACTGTCAGCAAAAAAATACCCAAAAACATTCCACCTACCCTCCCTGATTCCGTTACCTCTACCCTCCCTGATTCCATTTTCAATTCTCAATTAATCCCAAATTCCAAATTCCAAATTCCAAATTCTCAGTTAATTCCTGACTCTATTATCACCTATAAAGATACTGTTACATCATACCTTGGTATCAGTCGTATGGCAAGTTATGATTTGGCAAGTATGTTCATCAGTAATCTAAGTACTGACCTACGCAAATACGGTTGGCCAATACGACAGATACGAGACAAGAGCTACTGCGAAACTCGTGAGCCTGAAGTTCCGTCTGTAATTCTCGAGATGTTGTCGCATCAAAATTTCGCAGACATGTGCAAAGCCTACGACCCTCAATTCAAATTTGATTTAGCCAGATCGATTTATAAGACTATATTAAAATATGTTGCAACAACTCATGGCAGAGAATTTGTAGTTCAACCACTGCCCGTCAGTCATTTTCAAGCAACACTGAAAGAAGACGAACACAAAGTGCATCTTTCGTGGAGGCCTGAAAATGACCCTCTTGAACCATCTGCTGTTCCTCAGTTCTACATCATATACACACGCATAGGCAATGAGGCTTTTGATCATGGAAAAGTCGTGACAGGGACATCATACAACATGGACATACATCCCGACACCTTATATTCATTCCGCATTGTTGCATGCAACAAGGGAGGATGTAGTTTTCCTTCAGAAACACTCTCTGCCTACATAGCTCCAAATTGTAAGAAACATATACTGATAGTGAATGCATTTACGCGTCTTGAAGGTCCTGCAAGGGTCAATACAAGTCACGAATTAGGGTTTGATCTTGACAACGACCCAGGAGTGCAATATGGTGCATTTGCTGGTTTCTGTGGACGTCAGAAAACATTCAGCAAGGCTAATATGGGTTCTATATCTACGAATGGTACTGGATATAGCGGCAACGAATTAGAAGGAACAATAATCATGGGTAATACATTTGATTATCCATTCGTACATGGTACAGCTATTCAGAATACAGGCGGTTATTCATTTTCATCATCCAGTATTGATGCAGTATTGGACGGACAAGTTAATTTCAATAACTACCCTATTGTTGACTTGATATGTGGTGTGCAGAAACAATTTATTCCTGAGTTGTCATCACGTTTGTTGAGCTATATCAATCATGACGGACATCTCATCATTACAGGCGCAAATATCAGTAATTTATTAGAAGGAAAATTAGGCAGACAACTTGATATTATGACTCAGTCATCTGATACACTATTAGACAAATTGGCAGACACCATTACAGACATTGACACGACCAGTCTTTTCACATTTCACAGGACTATGAACGACCAATGTTATTCAGTACCTTCACCTACAATTCTTCAACCGTCACATATTGATTTGGGCACAGATATGTCACTCATCAATCACCCAATACTCTACTACCTCACACCTCCCTCCCCTCTCCCTGCTGCAATTATCCACTTACAAGACCAACACCGAGTCATCATCTGCGGTTTTCCATTTGAGACCATTAAAGATTCTGACTCAAGGAATCTACTAATGCACACACTTCTAAAAGAACTTGAACGATAATATGCCATTCCTACCAACAACAAAAAAAGAAATGGAGCGACTTGGTTGGCAAGAAGCTGACGTCATCATTTTTTCTGGTGATGCCTATATTGACCATCCCTCATTTGCTACAGCCGTAATAGGACGAATACTCGAAGCTGACGGTTACAAAGTAGCAGTAGTGCCTCAACCTGATTGGCATGGTGATTTTCGCGACTTTAAAAAACTTGGACGTCCTCGTCTTTTCTTCGCTATTTCACCAGGTTGTATGGATTCAATGGTCAACAAATACACTGCAAATCGTCGTTTACGTTCCGAAGATGCATACACCCCAGACGGCAGACACGACAAACGTCCCGAATATCCTACAATAGTATATACGAATATTCTCAAACAACTATTCCCCGACGTGCCAGTTATCATCGGAGGTATTGAGGCATCAATGCGACGACTTACACACTATGACTACTGGCAAGACAGGTTACGTCCGTCTATACTCGTTGACAGCCATGCTGATATACTTATCTACGGAATGGGAGAGAAACCAATACGAGAACTTGCGAACATATTTGCCTCATCGCCCTCAACGACAGAGGCACTCGTCAGAGCAAAAGCAGTGCCACAAATAGCATACCTATCACCTCTATCCACTGAGTCCTCACCTCGACTCTCTCACACATCACCTCCTGACTCTCAACTAATAATACTTCACTCCCACGAAGAATGCCTAAGAGACAAACGAAAGCAAGCAGAAAATTTCAAACACATTGAAGACCAATCTAATCTGTTGCATCCACAAACACTCACTCAGCAAGTTGGCAATCAGTATGTAGTAGTCAATCCACCTTATCCACCCCTCTCGCAAGAAGAACTCGACCACAGTTTTGACCTACCCTACACACGCTTGCCTCATCCGAAATATAATGGGAAAGTCATTCCTGCGTATGAAATGATAAAGCTTTCTGACTGCATGCATCGTGGATGTTTTGGAGGATGCGCATTTTGTACTATCTCCGCCCATCAAGGCAAATTTGTATGTAGTCGTAGCAAAGAGAGTATTTTGCGTGAGGTTAAGCAAATAAGTCAGATGCCTGACTTCAAAGGGTATCTCTCTGATCTTGGTGGACCAAGTGCAAATATGTATGCAATGCAAGGCAAGGACCGCACTCTATGTTCTATGTGCAGACGACCTTCTTGTATATTTCCAAAGGTTTGTAAAAATCTAAATAATGACCACTCACCTCTACTTAGTATTTACCGTGAAGTTGATTCTTTACCACAGATAAAGAAGAGTTTTATTAGTAGTGGTGTACGCTATGATTTAGTAATGAGTGATGAAAAAGCTGGACGTCGTTATGCAAACGAATTGATTCGCAACCATGTTAGTGGCAGGTTAAAAGTAGCCCCAGAACATACTGAAGATAAAGTCTTAAAACTCATGCGGAAACCTTCCTTTGAACTCTTTTATGATTTCAAACGTTTTTTTGATAATACATGTCGGCAGGCTGGACTGCGACAGCAAATAATACCATATTTCATTTCTGCTCACCCTGGTTGTAGTCGTGAAGATATGAAACGACTTGCTGAGAAGACTCGCAAATTAGGATTCCGTCTTGAACAAGTACAAGAATTCACCCCTACCCCAATGACTCTTAGCACTGAAATATACTATACAGGCATCAATCCTCACACAGGAGAAGAAATCCATTCTGCAAAAACAGACAAAGATAAAAAAGCCCAGCATCAATATTTCTTTTGGTACAAAGAGTGAGAACCTCAGCATTTTCTGATTCCTCACGCAGAGGCGTCTCAGCCAGCTTTGCTGGTACGATTTAGTTATTAAAGTCCTTATTACAAACAGGTTTGAATAATTACTTTTATAACTCAATCTCGCCCATCTGTGA
>JAGHSE010000062.1 GCA_018066015.1 Candidatus Colivivens equi | reverse complement strand
GAGACGCAGAGTTTTTTACCACGGCGGTAAAAAAAAACTCTGCATTAACAATAAACTTTTATCAATTATAATGGAAAATAATTTATTAGAAAAACTTGATGGGTTGGTGAGTCGTTTTGAGGAAGTTTCAACGTTGATAACCGACCCGAATGTGATAGCTGATCAGAAGCGTTATGTGAAATTGACCAAAGAATATAAGGAGTTGGGCGATATCATGACAGCTCGAAAGGAGTTTATTCAGTGCTTGAATAGTGCTGAGGAGGCAAAGATGATTATTCAGTCGGACGAAGACGCTGACATGAAGTTGTTGGCCAAAGAAGAACTGGCAGAGGCGGAGAGTCGCATCACTGATTTGGAGGAGGAAATAAAATTGTTGTTGGTACCTGCTGATCCTGAAGATGGAAAGAATGTGGTGCTTGAAATTCGTGGTGGTACTGGTGGTGACGAGGCTGCATTGTTTGCCGGAGATTTGTTTAGGATGTATAGCAAATTCTGCGAACAGAAGGGTTGGAAACTGACTGTGTCGAGTTTTTCAGAAGGTTCGAGTGGCGGTTATAAAGAAATAGTGTGCAATGTGGTAGGCGAGGGCGTGTATGGAGTGATGAAATATGAGTCGGGAGTACACAGAGTACAACGCGTGCCAGTGACAGAAACCCAAGGACGCATTCATACGAGTGCTGCAACGGTGGCTGTATTGCCTGAGGCTGATGCCTTTGATGTAGAGATAAACGAGGGTGCAATTAAATGGGATACGTTCCGTTCAAGTGGTGCTGGTGGACAGAATGTGAATAAAGTAGAATCAGGTGTACGTGCTAGATATATGTGGAGAAATCCAAATACTGGTGTAGAGGAGGAAATATTGGTGGAATGTACGGAGACGCGCGACCAGCCAAAGAACAAGGAACGTGCCTTGGCAAGATTGAGGACGTTTATCTATGACCGTGAGCACCAGAAGTATATTGACGACATTGCTTCAAGAAGAAAGACCTTGGTGTCAACGGGCGACCGTAGTGCTAAAATTCGTACTTATAATTATCCTCAAGGGCGCATCACAGATCATAGAATTAATTATACCATTTATAATCTCAATGCCTTTATGGATGGAGACATTCAGGACTGTATTGACCATCTGATAGTAGCAGAAAATGCAGAAAGACTTAAAGAAGCCGAGTTGTGACAGCATAATATTAAAAGGTTGTAGGGTTAATAACCTGAAGAATATTGATGTTGAAATACCCCGTGGCAATATGGTGGTCATCACTGGGGTGAGTGGTAGTGGCAAGTCATCACTTGCATTTGATACCCTGTATGCAGAAGGACAGCGACGCTATGTGGAGTCGCTCTCTACTTATGCCCGACAGTTTATGGGGCGTCTGAGCAAACCTGATTGTGACTTTATCGAGGGAATACCTCCTGCTATTGCAATAGAACAAAAGGTGTCGAGTCGGAACCCACGAAGTACGGTGGGGACGACTACTGAGATTTATGATTACCTGAGAATGCTCTATGCCAGGGTAGGACATACGTTTTCGCCTGTGAGTGGCAAAGAAGTGAAGAAACATACTCCTGAGGATATCGTGAACTGTATGCAACAATATGCCGAAGGTACAAGGTTTATGGTATTGGCTCCGCTCGTGTGTCATAATGGCAGAAGCGAGGAAGAACAGTTGGTGGTGTATGCTCAGGAGGGACTTGACAAAATTGAGAAGATAGATGGCAAGACGTATGTGGTGATTGCAAGAATTGTAGTCCGTTATGATAATTCTACCATTACACGTTTGTTGGATGCGTGCGAAACGGCTCAGTATGAAAGTGACGGAAAGTGTGTGCTGAAATTTAATGTCAATGAGGGCGAGGGCGACAACGAGGGTGCTGGTGCGCCATATCGGGGTTCAAGGCAAAAACATATTTACGAATTTTCTTTTGCTTTTGAGGCTGACGGTATAATATTTGAAGAACCAACAGAACAATTTTTCTCGTTTAATTCACCTGCAGGTGCATGTCCTGAATGTGAGGGATTTGGTAAGGTGATGGGGATAGACGAAAATCTGGTTATCCCTAATCAAGAACTGAGTGTGTATGACGGAGCTGTGATGTGTTGGCGTGGTGAGAAATTAGGTCAGTGGAAGGAGGAATTTATACTTCGTAATGGTCCGAAGGGTTTTCCGATTTTTACTCCTTATTTTCAATTAAGCGAAAAAGAAAAAAACTGGTTGTGGCATGGGGAATTAACGTCAAAGTCAACGACAACGACAACTGATTTTAACGACGACAACAACATCAACGAATGGGATGTATGTATTGACTTGTTCTTTCAGATGTTGAAGGAAAAGCAATATAAGATACAAAATCGTGTGATGTTGGCAAGGTACAGAGGTAAGGCTGTATGTCCTAAGTGTCATGGCAGAAGACTGAAAAAAGAAACTGAGTATGTAAAGGTAGGTGGTAAATCAATTACAGAACTCGTAGATATGCCAGTAGATGTGTTGAGCGATTTTTTTAATACCCTAAAACTTCCTGAACATGATGCCATTATTGCAAAGACTTTATTGGTGGAGATAAAAAGTAGATTGCAGTTTTTGAAAGACGTAGGATTGTCGTATATCACATTAAACAGACTTAGTAATACATTATCAGGGGGGGAGAGTCAGCGAATTAACCTCACAACAAGTCTGGGAAGTACGTTGATGGGGTCAATGTATGTGCTTGATGAGCCAAGCATAGGAATGCACAGCAGAGATACTCAGAGACTGATAAAAGTGTTGGGCGAATTGCGTGATGCTGGAAATACTGTGGTAGTGGTGGAACATGACGAGGAAGTAATGCGTGCTGCAGATTATATCATTGACATAGGACCAGATGCAGGAAGACTTGGAGGAGAAGTGGTGTTTGCTTCGCCTGTGAATAAACTAAATGAACTGAAACCTACATTGCATTCGCATACTCTGGACTATCTAACAGGGACGGATTCTATACCAACGCCTTTGACTCGCAGACCTTGGAATAATTATATTCTTATAAAATGTGCAAGGGAAAATAATCTCAAAGGTATTGACGTGAAGATTCCTCTTAATGTGATGACTGTAGTGACGGGAGTGAGTGGTAGTGGAAAATCAACTCTGGTGAGGGAGATATTCTTCAAAGGCATGAAACGTCATTTAGATGAGGTGTGTGACAGACCTGGTCAATTCCTTGGACTAGATGGTGACGTAGATATGGTGGAACGAGTGGAATTTGTAGATCAAAACCCTATTGGAACATCAACAAGGAGTAACCCTGTGACATACATAGGCGCATGGGATGAGATAAGAAAACTGATGGCGTCACAACAGTTGGCAAAACAAATGGGGTATTCAGCTCAATACTTCTCGTTCAATACCACAGGCGGACGTTGTGAGGAGTGTAAGGGTGAGGGATACGTGAAGGTGGATATGCAATTTATGAATGATTTGGTCTTGGAGTGTGAAACATGCCATGGCAGACGATTCAAAGACGATGTGCTGGATGTGAAATTCAAAGATAAAAATGTGTTTGACATCCTCAATATGACAATAAATCAAGCAATTGAATTCTTTAGTGAGGTTGCTGATTCAGAAGAGCCGTCAAAACTATGTAGAAAAATAGTGCAGACAATGAAACCACTACAAGACGTAGGATTGGGATATGTCAAATTAGGACAAAACTCGTCAACTCTCTCTGGTGGTGAAAGTCAGCGCGTCAAACTGGCATATTTCATATCAAAAGACAAATTGAAATCAGGAGCAACTGGGGGGAAGGCGTCTGTGTTTATCTTTGATGAACCTACTACCGGTTTGCATTTCCACGATATAAAGAAACTACTGAAGGCATTTGATTCCCTCATTTCACATGGACACACTGTGTTGGTTATAGAACATAATATGGAGGTTATAAAATGTGCTGACCACATCATTGACCTTGGACCAGAAGGTGGAATCGAAGGTGGGTATGTGGTAGCAGAGGGAAGACCAGAACAGATTATAAAATGTAAAAATAGCTATACTGCGAATGTTTTAAAAAAATATCTGTAATCTCTTATCAAACTTGTGGTGTAGGGTAATAGAATCCAAGTTTCACGCAGAGTTTTTTTACCACGGCGGAATTTTTTACCACGAAAAACACGAAAATTTGCGAAAATTAAGTCATTACCGATGGGAAGATTCCCATCATAATGCCTTATTTAGAAATCTGTATTTTACAGGCAAATAGACGTCTAAGTAACAATAGTTCTTATCACTCATGCACTGAATAACACTTGAAATTTTCTTATTTTAATCTGTGCCGTAGGGCTTGTCCCTACTATCACAGATTAAGTTTTTCGAATTTTTCGTATTATTTCGTGTATTTCGTGGTAAAAAACTAGTGGTTCATAATTCGTAATTCGTAATTATTTCATATCTTTGTGAACAAATGTACGTTTGCCAGGCTCGAAAGTCGGAACTGGCATTGTTTAATTTTTTTGATTATGAATAAAACAGAGGTAAAACCAGCATCTGGCAAGTTAGGTATTTTGGTAGTAGGTCTTGGTGCTGTGTCAACAACATTTATGACAGGTGTGCTGATGGCACGCAAAGGACTTGCAAAAACTATTGGTTCAATGGTGGAATATGACAAAATCCGTGTCGGCAAAGGAACAGACAAAAAATATCTGCATTACCGAGATGTTGTGCCAATTACAGAATTGAAAGACATTGAACTTGGAGCATGGGATGTATACCCAGCTAATGCTTATCAGTCAGCTATGTATGCTGAAGTACTGAACGAGAAAGATATTAATCCAGTGAGAGACGAACTGGAGAAGATAGTGCCTATGAAGGGTGCCTTTGACAAAAATTTTGCAAAACGCTTGGATGGTGATAATGTCATGGTCGGGAAGACAAGATGGGAGATGACGGAACAATTGCGCAAAGATATTCGTCAGTTTAAGGCTGAAAAAGGATGCGAGAGGGTGGTAGTGGCATGGGCTGCTTCAACAGAAATATATGTGCCGTATTTTGCTCCTGTTCATGATAAGTTGTGCGATTTGGAGACGGCAATGCAATGCGATGATAAGGAACATGTGGCTCCTTCAATGTGTTATGCTTATGCAGCGCTGAAGGAAGGGTGCCCATTCATTATGGGTGCTCCTAACACTACTGTGGATATTCCTGCTATGTGGGAATTGGCTGAGAATACTAAAATGCCAATTGCAGGAAAGGACTTCAAGACAGGGCAGACATTAGTTAAATCTGGTTTTGCTCCAATTATCGGTACTAGATGTCTGGGACTGAATGGGTGGTTCTCAACTAATATTCTCGGAAACAGAGACGGACTGGTGCTTGACGAACCTGAGAACTTCAGAACGAAAGAAGTGAGCAAACTGTCAACACTGGAATCAATTCTTATGCCTGAAAACCAACCTGATTTGTATAAAGACTATTACCATAAGGTACGCATAAATTACTATCCACCTCGTAATGACAATAAAGAAGGTTGGGACAATATTGACATATTTGGTTGGATGGGGTACCCAATGCAAGTAAAAATCAACTTTCTGTGTAGAGACTCCATCCTTGCTGCACCTCTGTTGCTGGACTTATGCTTGTTGTCGGATTTGGCAGCTCGAGCTGGACGATATGGAATTCAACGTTTCTTGAGTTTTTATCTTAAGAGTCCGATGCATGACTTCAAAGTGGGTGAAATACCTGTAAATCACTTGTTCCAACAATATACCATGTTGAAGAATGCCTTGAGAGAAATGGGTGGTTACGAACCAGACGAAGAATTAGATTGATGAGAAATTGGTGGTTGATAGTACTGATGGCGGTGCTTGTGCCTGTGAGGGTACAGGCACAGATAACTGGTATAGTCCGTGATGCGCGTACTAACCAACCCTTAGATTATGTGAATGTATATTACGACAAAAAAGGGGTAGGGGGACAAACTGACGAAAAGGGACGATTCTCTATTCCTGAGAAGGAAGAATGGCAGGAACTGACCATCTCTACTATGGGGTATATATCACAAGTCATCAAATTAAAACCAGGAAAGAAGAATAATATCCACATCAAACTGGTTCCGTCACCTCATCAAATCAAAGATATCGTGATTACTGCAAGTAAGTCAAAATACTCACGCAAAAATAATCCGTCTGTAGAATTTATGAAAAAAGTCATTGCACACAAAAAAAACAATGACTTGAAAAGCAAGGATTATTATCAATATACCAGTTATGAAAAAATGGTTTGTTCGGTAAATAATGTTACTGACAAAGTGTTGACATCAGAACAGTTGAAACGGTTTGAATTTGTAAAAGACCAGGTAGAACTGTGTCAGGAAACAGGCAAATTGATTCTTCCGCTGACAATGCACGAAACTGTAACAGAAAAATTCTACCGCAAACATCCTCAAACAAGCAAATCAGTAATCAAGGCAGACAGGAAATACGGACTGACAACACTATTTCAGACTGGAGATATTTTCAATAATGCAGTTGAAGATGTTTTCACTGAGGTGAATATCTACCAAAATGTATGTAGGTTGTTTCAGTATCCCTTTACCAGTCCTATTGCTGACAATGCCATTTCTTTTTATCGCTATTACATTCAAGATACTACATACATTGATAACGACCGTGTAATACAAGTAGCGTTCATTGCAAACAATCCTCAGGATTTTGGATTCACAGGACATTTGTATGTGATGGATGATTCTACATATCAGGTGAGAAGAGTTCAATTGCGTATTCCTGGAAGAAGTGATGTGAATTTCGTGGAAAGTATGAACATCTCTCAGGATTTTTCTACATTGCCCTCAGGAGATCGTGTAATGACGGTGAATGACATGCTTGTGGAACTGAAACTCGTGGATTTGATTCCGACAGGAGCTCTTGTACAACGAACTGTACGCAATTCGGACTATCTCTTTGATACAATACCTCCACTTAATTTCAAAAAAATCAAGGGAAGTACATTTACAGAACCTGATGCGTCAATGAAAGATGATAATTATTGGGCTCAAATCAGGGGAAATGCAGAGTTATCAAAGACTGAGAAAAATCTGAGTAAGTTTATGACTAACCTGAAGAATACAAAGGGGTTCAAACCATTTATTTTCGTATTCAAAACTTTGATGGAAAACTTTGTGGAAACAGGTGATTCAACTCATAATTATGTAGATATTGGTCCGGTGAACACAGCCATTTCGTATAATCACTATGATGGTATGAGATTACGTGTCTCTGCAATTACTAATGCGAATCTTAGTCCTCATTTCTTTGCTAAGGGATATGTGGCTTATGGTAGCCAAACAAAAAAACTGTATGGCAAAGGACAATTGATATACTCTTTTAGAAGAAATGCTTACCTGCCTGACGAATTTCCTAAGCATGACATATCGTTGACGTATATGAATGATATTGTCAGTCCGTTTGACCAGTTCTTGAAAACTGATAAAGATAATATGTTTCTTGCTCTAAAATCAGGCAAGAACGACCAATTCAGTCATATTGACAGATGGAGCATAAACTACATGCGTGAATATGAAAATGGGGTTAGTTATGGTTTGGATTTTACCAGAACTTACACCATCCCTGTGGATAAGTTGTTCTATCAACGACTTAATGGTAATCCTGTGCCAGATAACAATCCTGAAAAATGGCTCCACCACATGAATACTGCTGAGTTTACGGCTTCTGTATCGTTTGAACCCGGGGCTCTGTATTCCAATACAAAACAGCGACGGGTGAAGATGAATAAAGATGCTCCGATATTCTCGCTGTCTCATACAATTGGGGTTGAGGGACTGTGGGGTGGTGATTATACTTCTAACGTAACTGAACTGAATATCTACAAACGACTTTGGATGCCTCATGCATGGGGAAAGATAGATTTGAATCTACGCGCTGGAGTTCAGTGGAATAAAGTGCCTTATCCGATGTTGCTGATGCCTCCTGCTAATCAATCTTATATCATTCAACAGAATACATTTGAAATGATTAATTCTCTAGAGTTTTTCAATGATAGATATGCTGCAATGTTTTTTGACTGGCACTTGAATGGTAAAATTTTCAATAGAATACCTTTGCTGCAAAGATTGAAATGGAGAGAATTTGTGGGATTTAATATAATGATGGGAGCTTTGTCGGATAGGAATAATCCAGTGTCATCAAACTATTCCGATAAGGACTTATTCTATTTCCCAGGACACTTTAATGATGGTGGCTCGTATGAATCAAATACATATAATATGGATTGGAATCGTCCTTATATGGAAGTGAGATTCGGTATTGCCAACATATTTAAACTTTTGCATGTCGAAGCTGTCAGACGTTTAAGTTACCTTGACAACAATAATGCGAAGAAGTGGGGATTCAGAGTGATGTTTAAAATGCAATTCTAATGAAGAATGTGTTGTATGTGATTTTGGCTTATCTCGTGTTGATGAACTTCCAGTGCATCAATGCTCAGACTTTTTCTCGGAAAAGTCTGTTGAAGGATGTTCGCGCCAATATTAAATCTACTAACTTTTCTGTTGCAGAATCGGCGTTGAAGAATGCTTTATTCGAACATCCAGAACTCAGTAACGATACTGAAATCATATATTATAGTATGATGGTACAAGGTAAATTGGCAGAAGTGGAAAACCGTAAAATCTTTTTAAACAATCGTCCTGACACAGTAAAATATTTTGATTACATATATGGTATTTATCAATACGGGCTACAGATTGATCCATTAGATAAGAAATTCAGTAAACCAGCGACTACACATCTTATTCAATATCGGCATAATTTATTGAGTGCAGGAAAATATCATTATACAAAATCGCATTTCGACGAGGCATACAAGTTCTTGATGAAATATCTGGAATCTAATCATCATGCGTTATTGACTCAAGATTTGACTTATCAACCAGATTCTGATACTATCTCAATTACTAAACTGGCTACTTTCTCTGCTTTTGGGAATAAGGATTACAAGGCAGCTTTGGATTTGTTGACTTTATGCATTACAGATTCAACTAATCAAAGTCTGTTAGAAATAGGGGCTAAATCATCGCTTGTGCATTAGGAGACTCATTAGGGGCTTTGACTTTTTTGCGTAAGGGATGGCAAAACAATGTGCTGGATGAATATTTTTCATATTCACTGATTGATTATTACCGAGCACATCATTTTTATGAAAACTTGTATTATGTAGCTACTGTAATTATCGACTCATTGGGCAGTTTGGCTGATTCTACTCGTCTCGCGCGCATGTACTATATAAAAGGTATGTCGGAAGTTTTGCTGAAAAATGATGATGATGCATTGACATCTTTTCGTTGTGCCTTGAATTGCAATGCGTCGGATATTAGATGTTATCATGCAGTAGGGAGTATTTTCTTGCGCAAAGCTCATGATTTGTTTGATTCTAATACTCTTCAACCTCATACTAAGAAGTATCAAAGATGGAAGACTGAACTTAACGCATTATACAATAATGCTGCGCAAGCCTTTGAGAAGGTAAGGGTATTGGCTCCAGACCAGCATAATCTTTGGCTGTCGGAACTTAGAGAATGTTATTATAAACTAAATAAAGGAAAAGAACTT
>JAGHSE010000323.1 GCA_018066015.1 Candidatus Colivivens equi | reverse complement strand
TAATTATATTTGCCGCGAAAAAAACTAATAGCCATGTTAATAGATAACCTAATCAATCAAGTAATAGATTCTACTCATTCAAAATGGCATTGGATAACGGCCTTGAATTATGAGAACTTAGGCTATTCTGATGACATGATTGGATGCATAGAGATTGTCTCGATTAATCAGGATCAGTCAGAAACGAGAACGATACTATCTCATGATGATTGTTTTGATGACTTCTTTGCGAACTATGGATTATCCATATTGGATAACGGAGGTGTATTAAAGTAAATACAAACCCTATGGCAAGATGTTTATTTAATGCAAGTTTTGCAGATTTTATTTCTGCTGATTCCTTAGCAGTTTTAGGATCTCTCCATGCTAACTTTCATGGAGAAGCCTTGACTACGACCGATGATGCATGGAGAGGTGAGATAGAGCTCTTGCAGCAAGTCTTGTTGCCATGGAAAGACGAGAAGAGCCAGATAATCTTTGAATATGATATTCCACGCTTAGGAAAGCGTATAGACGTAGTTCTATTGCTTCGTGGCATTATCTTCTGTCTGGAGTTCAAAGTCGGCCAGAAGGATGCATTACAAGCCGATGTAGAGCAAGTAATGGATTATGCACTTGATCTGAAAAATTTCCACCGTTTCAGTCATGATAGGATTATTGCTCCTATATTAATTCCTACAAAATATGGTGATGTTACTACAGAGTTCAAAGCCTCAGTGTATCATGACCAGATTATTAATCCTCTGATCTCTGGAGAAGAGAATTTGCAAAGCCTTATTGCAAAAATCATAGAGTATACTAACGCGGAAACTCCGGGAACTATTGACGACTGGATTATCAGTCCTTATACGCCTACACCTACGATTATTGAAGCTGCTCGTACTCTTTACGAAAACCATTCGGTTGAAGAGATTACGCGTCATGAGGCAGATAACGTTTCCACCGACACAACCATCAACTACATTCTGAAAGTCATACAGGATGCAAAAGGAAAGCAACAGAAGAGTATCTGTTTTGTAACAGGAGTGCCAGGTGCAGGAAAAACTTTGGTAGGTCTTGATGTCGCTATCAAACAGACTTATAAGGAAGGAGAGCTTGATAAGGAAAATGGCGCTGTATATCTCTCTGGCAATGGTCCTTTAGTAGCTGTCTTGACAGAGGCGTTAGCAAAGGATAATCAGAAGAAATGTAGCGAGAAAGGTGAGCGCAAGAATCTTTCTGACTCACGACGTGAGGTGAGTGAATTCATACAGATCATTCACCGCTATCGTGATAACATGCTTGCAAAGATCAAAAATCCTGTTGAAAATGGCATTGTGGAGATTGATCCTCAGAAAGCTGTCAATCTTGAATCTACTGGTTATGGAGAAGTAGAACATGTAGCCATCTTTGATGAAGCTCAGAGAAGTTGGACACATAAACGAATAGCAGATTATCTGAAAAGAGGTGGTACTTATGGCAATAAGTTGAAAGTTCCAAACTTCCCAATGTCAGAAGCCGAATTCTTAATCTGGTCACTTGATCAACGAAAAGATTGGGCGGTCATTATCTGTCTTGTAGGTGGAGGTCAGGAGATCAATACTGGAGAGGCTGGCATTAAGGAATGGATTAAGGCGCTAAATACAAGTTTCAAGCACTGGAATGTATTTATTTCAGATAAGTTGATAGAGCCAGAATATGCAGAAGGTCATGTAAATGAAATGTTGGAAGAAAATGATAAAGTAACTTTCTCTGATCATTTGCATTTGGCTGTAAGCCTCCGTTCGTTTAGAGCGGAGACATTATCTAGTTTTATTCATTCTCTATTGTCATTTAATGCAGATGCATCCTCTCTGTATCAAGATGTGTCTGCAAGGAATTATCCTATCGTCTTGACAAGAGATATGGAGAAGGCTCGTAAGTGGCTCAGAAGTCAAGCCAGAGGTACGCAACAGACGGGTGTTCTCGTTTCAAAGGTAGCTGCACGTTTCAAACCTCTTGCTGTGAATGTATTGGCACAAGGAGATGAAAATGCAGTGCATTGGTTCTTGGAAGACAAGACCGATATTCGTTCTTCTAACTATCTTGAAGAGGCTGCAACAGAGATTCAAGTACAAGGCCTTGAACTCGATTTTGCTTGTGTACTGTGGGATGCAGACATGCGATGTGAAAACGGAGCATGGAGCTTTCATAAGTTCAACGGCAAGAATAAATGGAATCCTGAAAAGAATCCTGAAAGCCAGAAATACATGCTCAACGCTTATCGTGTACTCCTGACAAGAGCTCGTCAAGGAATTGTAATCTGTGTACCATCTGGTAATAACAGATTGACTCCAGAAGGATTCCCTGAAGATCCTACACGTCTGCCAGAGTTCTATGATGGCACGTATGAGTATCTGAGGTCGTTGGGGATTAAAGAAATATAATACCTCGCTCTACAAAGAATGTATAAAAACATGATACACATTATTTGTCGTTGATGTTATAGAAACAGTTATCTTTGCACCGTCAAATTATAATTTTTAGTTCTTATGAAAAATTTATCTACAATCGGTGAAATGATCAATGATGAGGTCGCAAGACAACAAATCAAAAAAGTTGATTTTGCAAAGATGATTAACTGTGAACGCGCTAATGTGTACAACATCTTCAAGCGAAACAATATCGATATTGAATTGCTCAAGAGAATCTCAAAAGTTCTAAACCACAACTATTTTGAAGATCTTGCCAAGAATATGGACTTAGCGAGACCTGTGGAGATCTCTGATGAAGAGATCAATAGACTTCAATCAATAGACAACTTTCATGAAGCGGTTCCAAAAGCTTTTGAGAAATTAGGTATTGATGTAACGATTGTTCAAGGAACAAAGCTAGGCGTAGAAAAGGATATTCCACTACCAGATTATATCTTGTCTGACTTCAACATTACATTTACTCTAGGTAAAACATACGAAGAGAAATGTAATGGATTTTGGGGAGATCTGGTACACTTTACGGATCATCTTGATAATGGCTTAACCAATATGGTTTGTTATTACAGCCAAAATAATGGAATACAATTCCTGAATATAGCCATTGTATATATGACAGAAGAAGAATGGTATGATACAATCCGATTTGCATTAAATGAGATTGAAACCCTATATCTTCCAAATACTTGGAATCATATAAAAAAGTTGAGAGATGATAAGGCAAAAATATAAGTATGCATACGATGAGCAAAACAACTTTATATGTATAGATGATGTAAATGTTGTAGAAAGAATCAATCATAAATATAAATGTGCATCGTGTGGAAAAGAATTAATTCCAAAACTAGGAAATATAAGAATTCACCATTTTGCACATAAAGAGAATGTCACTTGCAATGGTGAAAGTTATCTTCATCTTTTATCTAAACATATTCTTAAGAAGAGATTTGACAATTCTGATACATTTATTTTCAAGTATTGGTGTAATTTTGAATGTGATTTAGTAGAACATTGTCCTTCACTTAAACATAGAGGTTATTCTGTATGTCAGGACTTAAGACTTATTACAATTGATCTTAAAACATTATATGATAAATGTGAATTAGAAAAAAAAGATAAGGATAGTGGTAAAATTCCTGATCTTGTTTTATATGATAGCAAAGGTATTAATCCACCTATGTGGCTGGAAATTTATGTTACAAACAAATGTTCAGCTGAAAAAATATATAGCGGAAAACATATAATTGAATTTCACATCACATCAGAAGAACAGGCTATATCGTTATCTTCTATCGATCTTGTAAAAGCCAAGCATCAAGAATGTTTCGACTCAGAAGAAATAAAGCCTACAATTGAAATTAATACATATAATTTTATAGATTTTTCAAAGGGGCAAGTTGAAAATGAATATATAAAAAAATATCTAGCTTCATTAACTCAAAATGGCGAGATAAATGTAAGACGCATAAGCTGTAGAGAGAATATAATAGATCCATCTACAGAAGAATTTGCAGTAATTCAATTTTATTTTTATAATGCCGAAATAGACCCTATAATTG